>JAKLDZ010000210.1:0-5629 GCA_022703255.1 Myxococcota bacterium
GCCCGGACGCGTGCGGGGGATTCTGCGGTGTGTGCGCTCCCTCGGTGACCTGTGAGAACGGGGTGTGCAAGGTAGGGTGTGGCGACGGCACGTGCGACAGCTCGGAGGATTGCGACTCGTGTCCGGGCGACTGCCTGTGCGACGAGGCCAGCGAGCTCTGCTATCAGGGGCAGTGCTGCACGATCCCCGAGTGCCCGGAGGATGCGGAGTGCGGCGCGGTGTTCGGGTGCGGGACGTCGTGGTCGTGTGGGCAGCCGTGCTTGGGCGGAATGGTGTGTGTGATGCACAAGTGCGAGTCGTGAACGAGCGACCGGCTCACGCCGCCGGTCCCCGTGCGCATCGTGGGGGGTCGAGCCCCCCTCAGCGTCGCCACCACCGGGGACGGGTCGGCATCCCGATCAGCCACCGCACGATGTCGAAGCCCTCGTCGAGCATTTCCACGGAGCTCTCGACCATCCTCTGATCGCGACGCATGGCCTCGTTCTCCGCGATGCGGGCATCGAGCAGCGCCCGGTCCAGGTCCACCGACGGCCGCTCCCCATCGGTCTCGGCGTCGCGCTGCATCCTTCCGGTGGAGGCGAAGGCCATCGCCTGATCGAGCTCCCCGGCGTCGAACCACGTGCCGTGCGATGCGCACACATCGACGATGATCCCGGAGACTCGCCCGAAGTTGCGTCGGGCCATGGTCTTCGCGCACACGGGGCAGGGGACGTAGCGGACGGGGCCGGAGCCCGCGAGTGCCAGGCGTGACGCCGTGTCGGGCTGTGCGCCCGACTGCACGGCCTCGTCGAGCAGCCGGGAGAGCACCGAGGTCTCCACGAACAGCCCGTGGCCGGCGCCGCACAGCCACATCGGGTAGCCGTCGCGAACGCACTCGTCGAGCGGGCGGCTGCACGCGGGGCAATGGGACCGGGGGTCGGCGGGCGCGACGGGAGCGATTGGTTCGGGTGACGAACCAGGTCCCTTTCTGTAGGGACCGGCTGAAACCGGTGCGAGGGGAGGCGAGGCGGACACGACGCTTTCGGCGCCGCAGGCGCAGCGCACCTTGCCGCCCGGGAAGACGCCGCTGGGGTCGAGGGGTGAGCCGCATGCGTGGCAGATCATGGGAGCGATCGAACAGGTACAACGTCCACGTCTCGCGGTGCAACGGTCACCGAAGCCGTTCGCGCGGGGCTCAGGTCAACGGTGCACAGGCGGTGAGGCAGGACGCCACGCTGGGACCGAGGCTTCGCCGCGCCACGCCCCCTGCAGGCTGCGCGCGTCTTGCCACTCCGGGCGGGCCGGGGCGTCGTCGGCCCGAAGTGTGCCTTGTCCGTTCGCCATGCGGTGGCGAGCGTGGGGGATCGCTCTTGGGGCAGCGGTGGTCGGGGCGTGCAGCGTTGCGCCGAGGTCCGGGGCGCAACCGCCGTGGACGCATGGGGACGCGTGCGAGCCCGCGGAGCCCGCGCCGTCGATCGACGTGGGCATCGTGTTGATCGCGCTCGACGGCGTGCGTGAGCGTGAGGTGTTCGTCGGCGTGGATCCGTCGCTGGCGCGTCGAAACGGGCTGGCGTCGCACCGGATCGTGGAGGCGGATCGGCTCCTGCCGAATCTGCGATCGCTCGTTCGAGAGCGGGGCTTCCTGATCGGGGGTCCGGGGCCGGTGCCGATGGTGGTGAGCAGCCGGTGTCACTGCTCCCTTCCTGGCTACATGGAGATGTTCTCCGGGCGTACGCCGTCGTGGTGCGACCACAACGCGTGCGGTCGCATGGTGCGAGCTACGATCGCCGACGAGCTGCGAGCGAGCGGTTGGACCTTCGAGGACGTCGCGGTGGTCAGCTCGTGGCAGGCGATATCGAAGGCCGCGACGCGAGACCCGTCGTCGATCGCGTTGTCTGCGGGGCGCAGGCACGTGGAGCACGCCGCGCAGATCGCGATGGTCGCGGCGTCGGTGGGGGTCGGGTTGCAGGGGCAAGATGGGTGCGGCTGGAGCGCGCAGGGATATCGTGCGGATGCGGAGACGGCGCAGGTCGCGTTGGAGCTGTACGCGCGGCATCGTCCGCGGTTCCTGTTCGTGGGGCTGGGCGACACGGACGAGTACGCGCATGCGGGGGACTACGGGTCGTACCTCGACGCGCTGCGCGGAGCGGACGTGTTGGTGGGGCGGATGGCGGAGCTGACGCAGGCGGCGGAGGGGCGGGCGACGGTGATCATCGTGACCACGGATCACGGTCGGGCGAACAACTTCAGGGATCACGGTGCGAGCACGGTGGAGTCGGGGCGAGGGTGGTTGGCGGGGATCGGCGCGAGGGTTGCGCGGGCGCTGCCGGGCACGGTGCGGCGACTTGCGGACATTGCGCCGACCGTTCGTGCTCTGGTCGGGCTGCGGCAGGACACGGATCGGGAAGCGGGGTGTGCGTTGCCGCTGCAGGTCGTGCGTGGGGAGAGGGAAGAAGCAGCCGCGCGGTGAGCGGTCAGGTGCGGTCGCGTTTGCGTGCGGGCTTGGGGGCGTTCGAGTCGGCCAGGAGGGTGTCGAGGCTTCCGACGCGTTCGCCGAGCATTTTCTCCATGACGGCCTGCACGTCGCGGCCGGTGCGTTGCGACAGCAGGGTGATGTCGAGGGAGATCTGGCTGGTGGCGACCTCGGCGATGGGAGCGGTTTCGCTGACGACTGCGTTGTCGCGGTCCGTGGCCTCGGTGGCGCCGATGAGGGTGCGGTGGTCGTCGGAGACGACGACGAGGCGGTGTTTCCAGAAGCGCTCGAGCTGGGGTTCTTCGAGGCCGTAGGAGAAGACCTGACCGGGCATGGGGGGGAGTGCGGCGTGGGAGAAGACGACGATGTAGACGCCGCGTTTGGAGGCGGTCTTGAGCTCGGGCAAGAGGCGAGCGAGCTCGCGGGGCCAGCCGCTGACGACGAGGCGCGTGTTCGCGGTGGAGATGAGGCGTTCGGCCTCCTCGAGGATGCGGTCATAGCCGCGGACGCTGTAGGCGTCGGGGACGGGGGGGGTGGTATCGAGCTCACGGACGGCTTTGTCGAAGGAGCCGAGGTTGGTGTCGAAGCGCTTGCGCATGATGGTGGCGAGCTCTTCGGCGGGGGCAGGGACGAAGCGTTCGGGGCTGCCGGCGATGGAGCGAGCGACGCCGGCGGAGACGAGCCTGCGCAGGACGCCGTAGACGGCGGAGCGCGGGATGCGAGCGCGGGCGGCGACTTCGTAGCCGGTGGCGGGGCTGTCGAGCAGCAGGGAGCGGTAGGCGCGCGACTCGTTCAAGCTGAAGCCGAGCTCGACGAGAGCGGAGACGATTTCGGGTTCGGCCATGGGGGTGTTCCGTTGCAGAGGGGGAGCCCGGAGCCGGCCGGGCGGCCGGGGCGTACCATAGCCGAGGGGGCGTGGTTGCGGAAAGGGGCGAGGAATACTCGTTCGTTTGCCGGGGAGGAGGGCGCTGGCGAGGCGGCGCTGGAGAGAGGGGCTACTTCGCGGCGTCTCCCCGGGGCTACTCGCAGTCCGGGTACTTCGCGAGGAAGGCGTCCAAGCAGCTCGCCGTCTCATCGCACGCCGTCTTCGCCACGCATGCGGCCATCTCCGCCCGCGGACCGGCCTGCGTGATGAGGAGGAGTCCGCACAGATCGTCGGCGAAGGCGCACTCCCCTGCGTCATCGCAGCACGCCTCCTGTCGCGCCATGCAGGCGTCGAACGCGGCTTTCACGTCGGGGAGCGCCAGCTGTTGCTCGTACACCGGGCCGCCGCAGTCGTCGTCACTGGTTTGGCACTCGCGCGCAATCGCGCAGGGGAAGAAGGCGTTGATGTAGTCGGGGATCATCAGGGTGGACCAGCAGGCGATCCGCTTCTTGCAGCCGTCGACGTAGACCGTCTCGTCCCCGGGCGTGTCGCCGCACTTCACTTCCCTGTCGTAGTCAGCCTTGCAGATAGCGGCCGGGTCGAGAGCGGGGCCGGCGTCACCTCCGGCAGCGCCAGCTGCCCCGCTTGCCCCAGCTGCCCCGCTTGCCCCAGCTGCCCCGCTTGCTCCGGCAGCGCCAGCGGTCCCGTTCGATTCGGAATCGTCGCTGCACCCAGCAGCGAAGGCGATGGACATCGCGAGCAGCCCCAGCGCCAGTGTCGTGCGCATCCTGTATCTCCTTATTGGGAAAACGATCCTCGACAGGTCTAGCCCGCATCCCCGTGCACGTCCATCCGCCTGAGAACCCACATTCACGGATCAGGGAATGTCCGGCCATCGCAGAGGTTGAGCTCCGGCGTTCGACTGCTGTACGCTGAATTCCCATGTCGCGCGGCGCAAGCAGAAGCCGGACCCCCTGGGCTGCATCGTTGCTCGTGACGTCCGCAGCGTTGGGGTGCAACAGCATCCTGGGCTACGAGAGCTCGTACGAGCTCGGACAGGACGCCTCCGGTGGTGACACGTCGGCGGGCGGTGCCGACGCTGCGATGGACACGTCGGCGGGCGGTGCGGACTCGTCGGCGGGAGGGACCGATGCCGCGACGGACGCCTCCGCGGGGGGAGCGGGAGCCGGCGGCGATGCCGGTGACGCGAGCGTCGAGAGTGAAGCCGGCTTGGATGCGGGGCCGGATGCCCTGGATTGCGACGCGGGGGGAGCAGCGATCGGGGCGATCGGCCAGCCCTGCTGCAAGCCCAACGAGCTCGGGTGCGCAGCGCACGCCCAGAAGCTCGCGTTGGTGTGCGACCCGACGAAGATGGAGTGGGCCGTTGCGACCGTGTGTTCGGGGAACCTGCTCTGCGACACGACGTCGGGGCCGAACCAGGGGTCGTGCCAGGAGCCGGTCGCGCTTTGCATCGGCAAGACCCCTGGTGACAAGCTCTGCGATGGTGACAAGCTGATCGAGTGCGGGCCCGATCTGGTGACGAGCAGCGAGACCGAGTGCTCCTTCGCCTGCATCGACGGGAGCTGCAGCGGGACGTGCAAGGAAGGTGACACGCGGTGCGCGTCGCTCGTGCCGCAGGCGTGTGATGCGGCGGGGACGTGGCACGACGGAGCTCCGTGCGCGTTCGTGTGCGACCAGGGTGCGTGCATCGGGGTCTGCTCGCCGGGCGCGAAGCAGTGCAACGGCGACATCCCCAGAACCTGCGACGCGAAGGGGGCATGGCAGAACGGTACGGAGTGCCCCAACGTATGCACCGACGGCGAGTGCGTGGGGGCGTGCAGTCCGGGCGCGAAGCAGTGCTCGGGCAAGCTCGTGCAGACGTGCGACGCGAGCGGCAAGTGGCAGAACGACACGTCGTGTCCGTACGTATGCAGCGCGGGCGCTTGCACCGGCACGTGCGAGCCTGGGATCAAGCAGTGCGTCGGGCAGGTGCCGCGCACTTGTGATGCCGCGGGTTCCTGGCAGGCGGGAGCGGCATGCCCATTCGTTTGCGACGGGGGCGTCTGCAAGGGCGTCTGTGTGCCCGGGGAGAAGGATTGTCTCGGCCTGGTCCCGCGCTCTTGCGACGGTGCGGGGCAGTGGCAGAGTGGGGCGGCGTGCACGTTCGTGTGCTCTGCAGGCACGTGCACGGGAATGTGCTCGCCTGGAGACAAGAAGTGCAACGGCCTGACCCCGCAGCATTGCGACGCATCGGGCCAGTGGGTCAGCGACACCCCGTGCGCGAACGTCTGCTCGTCGGGTACCTGCACGGG
>JAKLDZ010000210.1:5639-9729 GCA_022703255.1 Myxococcota bacterium
CCGGGTCCAAGCAATGCAACGGGCTGACCCCGCAGACGTGTGACGGCACGGGCCAGTGGGCGAGCGGCGCGACGTGTCCTTTCGTGTGCTCGAACGGGGTCTGCCTGGGCGTGTGCACGCCCGGGGTCAAGCAGTGCGCTGGCCTTGTCCCGAAGACCTGCGATGCGAACGGGCAATGGAGCTCCGGCGCGAGCTGTCCCTTCGTCTGTCTTGCCGGCGCATGCTCCGGAGTGTGCGTGCCAGGCAGCAAGCAGTGTCAGGGCAACGGCGTGCAGACGTGCAACTCGAGTGGGCAGTGGGACGCATCGGTTGGATGCCCGATGCAGGCGCCCGCTTGCGAGGCAGGGCTGTGCGTGGCGGTCAGCGGCCCGAGCTGCACCGGTCTCGCCGCGACCTGCGGTTCGGATGGCAAGTCGAACTGCTGCTCGACGAGCGTCGTTCCCGGGGGGTCGTTCTTCCGAGGCTATGACGGCGTGAACGGCATATCGAAGGACTTCCCTGCCACCGTGGCCGACTTCAAGATGGATACCTACGAAGTCACCGTCGGCAGGTTCCGCAAGTTCGTCGAGATGTACCCTACGAACCTCCCCCCGGCGGGTTCCGGCAAGAACCCCAACGACCCCGCCGACCAGGGCTGGCAAGAGAGCTGGCTTCAATCGATGCCGACTGGCCAGGGCCAGCTCACCTCGTTGCTCAAGTGCGACTACGGTGTCCCGACCTGGACCGGCGTCCCGGGTGGCAACGAGAACCGTCCGATCACCTGCGTGTCCTGGTTCGAAGCCTTCGCGTTTTGCGTCTGGGATGGGGGACGCCTGCCCACCGAGGCGGAGTGGGGGTATGCCGCGGCGGGAGGCGGCGACGCAGCGGGCCAACGGGTCTATCCATGGTCGGTCCCGCAGAGCTCGGGGAACATCGATTGTCTTCATGCGAACTTCACCCCGATGCCGGCGGGAGTCCCGTGTCTCGGAGAGGCGAGCAACGTCGGATCGGAGCCCAAGGGCAACGGGCGGTGGGGACACGCGCAACTGGCCGGCAACGCGTATGAGTGGGTGCGCGACGCGTACGACCCCCAGTACCCCCTCCCATGTGTCAACTGCGCCAACATGGCGAACGAGGAACAGAAGTCCGTTCTGGGTGGCGGACTCGACGCTCCCGCGGAGTACCTGCTCGTGACGTCCCGGCTGCCGGCCCCGCCCGATATGCGCTACTTCGGTATCGGATTCCGGTGCGTGCGGTAGGTCGTCATTCGGCACCAGATCCCTCAGATCCGAGCGCCGTAGAGGCCGAGTCGTGGTCAGTCGTCGCCGAGCGTGGAGAAGCTCGTGGCGAGCGCAGGGAACGAGCGCAGCGGGGCGCAGAAGTCGGAGGCCGCCTGAACGAGCTCGGACTGCAGGGCTTCGGCGCTGCGTCCGAGGCTCACGAGCTCGGCTTCGAGCTGCGTGCGCTCTCGCTCCGAAGCCTGCTCGAGGCGTTCGAGCCCGGAGCGGAGCTCGTGGATCTGGAACTCGAGGTCGGCGACGACGCGCGAGGCTTCCTCGACGCGCGCGGCGGATTCGACCTCGGCCAGGCGTGCGACACGCCACGCTTCGGCTTCGTCGGCCGCAGCGCGATAGGCTGCAACGAGCTCGACGGAGGAAGCGTCGGCCGGCTCGAGGGCGCGCAGCTCGGTCTGCCAGCGGCGCAGAGCATCGCGATGCGCGCAGGATCGGCCCGCCGCATCGAGGGCCTCGGCCTGGGCGAGGCGGGCATCGTTGCGTGCGCGGGAGGCATCGACACCGAGGGCATCCATGGCAAAGCCGAAGCGCTGCCGGCCATCGCGCTCGCGGGCCTCGACCAGCTCGAGACGGTTCTGTGCGGCGGCCTCGTAGGAGCGCAGTCGTCGGACCTGCTCCACGCGCTGGGTGAGCGAGTCGAGCAGGGCGCGCGATGCCGCAGGCGGGTTGGAGCCGTAGGCGGTGGTGAGCATGTTCTCGAAGGTGACGATGCGGCTCGCCCAGCGATCGACGGCGGTTGGTGGGAGTGTGCGCGGGGGCTCCCACGAATCGGGCACGGTCCGGTCGAGGTCGGCCGGCATGGTGATCCGCGCGTTGGCGCCGATCTCGAGCAGGTCGGCGTGGACGCGGTGCGCATCGACCGGGCGTTCGTTGGGGGACTTCGCCATCAGCGCCCTGAGCAGCGCGTCGAGCGCGGGGGGCACCGTGACGCCGAACGACGCGAGGGAAGGCACCGGGGAGGTCAGGTGCTGCAGGAACCAGGAGCCGACGTCGTGGGCGACGTAGGGGAGGCGACCCGCGAGCATCTGGAAGCCGATGATGCCGAGCGCGTACAAGTCGGCCGATGGGGTGACGTCGATCGAGTTGATGCGCTCGGGCGCGATGTACTGCGGCGTGCCGAAGACCTCGCCGGCGGAGGTGAGACGGGAGTCGGAAGCGCTGCGAGCGATGCCGAAGTCGAGGAGCTTGACGAGGTCCATCGGGTCGCGGCAGAGGAAGACGTTGTCGGGCTTGAGATCGCGGTGGACGACGCCGAAGTCGTGGGCGCGGGCGAGGGCGCGGGCGATCTGTGCGAGGATCGGCAACGCCCGTTCGATGGGCATGGGTCCCCGCCCGAGAGGACCGGAGAGCGCTTCGCCGTCGAGCAGCTCCATGACCATGAAGGGGAGGCCGTCATCGGTCTCGCCCTGGTCGAAGATGTCGATGATGTTGGGGTGGGCAAGCTGCTGGGCGGCCTTGGCCTCGCGACGGAAGCGCTCGCGGACGACCTGGTTGCGCGCGAGCGCGCGGCTGAGGATCTTGATGGCGCAGGGGCGGTCCACGAGCCGGTGGTTGGCGATGTAGACGCTGGCCATGCCGCCTTCGGCCAGGGGGCGCTCGATGAGGTACCTGCCCGCGAGGACGGTGCCGATGCGGGGGTCGCGGGCGGCGATCAGCTCGGTTCCATCGACGAAGCAGTGGGTGCTCTCGTCGGGGTACCGCAACTTGCACTGCGGGCAGCTCTTCATCCCGATGGATCACTGTATTGCGGCTTTGCCGTGCAGGGAACAAGAAGGCGTGGCGGGGTGGAGATTGTCTCCGCGAGCCCGGCGCCCGTGCGATCCCCGGGGCGAGTGGGGCGCCGTCGCCGCTGGGGGCGCGAGTCAGATCCACGACGGCAACGAACGGACAACGCTGGCCACGCGCTCGTGTCTGCAGCACCATTCGGGGTCACATGGTGCCGATCCACGACGTCCACGTGCCCCTGCCGCGCCAGTAGCCATGGGCGCCTCCCACTGGTCCGCCTACCACGCGAAGTGGAATCGTCTGAAGCCTCCCCTGCGTCCTGCCCCGGAGGTGGTATCCGCCATGCGCGAGGCCCTTCGGGGCAGGCAGGGATCGACGCTTCTGCTCGGCGTGACGCCGGAGCTCGCTGACGTGTCCGACTCGGTGACAGCAGTCGATCGCGACGAGGGGATGATTCGTGGAGTCTGGCCCGGCGACAGCGAGTCGCGGCGGGCGGTGCGAGGTGATTGGCGAGCGCTGCCGTGTGGAGACGCGGTCTTCGACGCGGCGGTCGGCGACGGGAGCCTGAACGCCGTCACGCACCCGGCGGGCTACGCGAGCCTGCTGGGCGAGATCGCGCGGGTGCTCAGGCCAGGGGCACGCGCGGTATTCCGGGTGTTCTGTCGCCCCGACGCGAACGAGACGGTCGACGAGGTCCTGCGTTCCGGGAGCCCGGGGAGCTTCCATGCTTTCAAGTGGCGTCTCGCGATGGCGGTCGCTGCCGCCACCGCGTCGCCCAATGTTCCCGTGCGATCCATTCACGGCGCCTTCGTGGCGGGAGTCCACTCGACCGAAGCGTTCGCCCTCGACAACGGGTGGGAGCTCGAAGATCTCGCCACCATCGAGGTCTACCGCGCGTCGAACGAAGTTTACAGCTTCCCCACGCGCACGGAGCTCATGGCTGCGATTCCCAGAGCATTCGCCCGATCGAAGCTGGTGGAGACCTCCGGCTACGAGCTGTGCGAGCGATGCCCGCTGCTCATCCTGGAGCTGCCTGCGGCGCCGGAGCGCCGTCTCTGAGGGCGCGTCGAACGGGACTGCGCTTGGTTTCC
>JAKLDZ010000211.1 GCA_022703255.1 Myxococcota bacterium
ACAAGGGAGTCGTGGACAAGACCCTCGACGCGTGCGCGAAGAAGGGCGTGGGAACCGTGACCGGCTCCGTCGCGCCCACCGGCGAAACCACCCTCTGCTGCCCATAGGGTGCCCGCGGTGTCCGGGACTCTCGCCCCCGGAGTCGGGGGATCTCAGGGGCTCTTGACGGCCCGATAGATCATGGAGATGGGAATCCGCACCTTGGCATAGAGGGCTGAGACATTCCCCAGGTCTTCATAGGAGCGGTATTGATATTCGACGCCGAACAGGGACCAGCCGAGGGCGCCCATGGCGCCGAGCTTCGCGTGGGAATCGACCAGCCCTCCGATCTGGGCATACAGCCCGGAACCGATGTTGACGACTTCGCCCTGCAATCCGAAGGTGGCGCCGGCCAGGTTGGATGTCTCGAAGGTCGGGCCCAGCGCGTAGTAGAATGGCTCGTTGGCGAACAGTACGCCCGCTCGGATGCGCCCGAACCCGGTTCCCTTCGAGTCGCGATCGACCTCGCCGAGCAGCGTGCCGTAGGCTCCGTCGATGTTGAGATCCCAGCCGATTCCCCGATCCCTGGGGATTCCGCGATAGCCCGAGGCCGGATTCCGGAGCTTCGCGATCGGACTCTCCGATGACCCCGCGGGTGACGGAGCCTGCGCAGAGGCCGCCACCGAGGCAGAGGGCACAGGGGCGGGACTCGGGTCCGAGGAGTCCGGAGCCGCGGAGGCGGAGGGGAGTGCGGCCGGAGCACCTTGACCGCGGGCCAGGCCGGAGGCGGCGAAGACGGGTGTGACGAGGGCCAGGGCGAGCGCGAGGCGAATCCCCGGAGCGCGGAGAAGAGGGGAGGCGGTCACGGGTCCAGCGCCGGTTGGACGGGGGTCGTCGGGCCCGGCTTCAGGGCCCGATAGCGCGCCAGCACGCGCAGCGGCGTATTGCATGGCGAGACCATAGGCTGACCATCAATCGCGTTCAAGATGCAGAGTTGGAGCCCCTGGGCGCCGGCCCGATTGGATTCGGTCTTCCCGGCCCGCACGGCGAACTCCACGTCGACGCCTTCCTGGGTCTGGGTGGCGGTGGCGAGGTCCGGGCAGGCCTTGGCGCCCTTGTGAAAGAGGGTGGCCAGAGGATTGGCCATGGGGCCGATGTCACAAGTCGGGGACACGAAGACCGCCACCGAATAGGCGGCGGACGGGGAGTCTCCCTGGATCTGGAACTCGACCCGCTCGCCTTCGAGGGGAGGCGCTTCATGAGTCTTGGAGCATCCGAGCAGGAGCACGACTGCTGCCGCGATCGATCGACGCATCAACTCGCACCGTTGGACGTTCGGACGTTTGAGTGGCATTCGCACCGTTCGGTGCCGATTCAAGTGGGCAGGACCGGAGGGGGAGCGAGGCTATCCGAGGAGGCGTCCCGCGAAGAGCCGCCTCCCCGAATCCTTCGACTCACGGGCTCTCGGCTTCCTTGCAATCGGAGACGCCGGCCTCGGTGACCGTGCACACGTACACCGTGTCGGCACCCAGGATCGTGTTCCTCGCGATGATGACCTTGTCAGTGCCCATCGGGGCAGCCGCGCCGTACGCGCAGCCCAGGGTGGAAACGAGCGTGATCAGCCCAAGCAATCCAAAAAGAGCTTTCGTCATGGTCGTCCTCCGCCTCACGGCGCCTCATTCTTCTGGCAGTTCTGGAGCCCACCGTCCGTCGCCTTGCACACGAACACCCGACGGAACACTCCAAACAGGAAGGAGTTGTTCTTCGCGACGACAACCTTGTCCCCCAGGGCGAAGTCACCATCCTACTCGTAGGTCCATTCCGCACAGAGACATCCTTGGGCCGTCGGGATTCGCTGTCCATGCGGGCGTAGCTGTGTTCCATGTTGGAGATGGAACGTCCGGGTATGTTTGTGTTCTTCGCAGAGGTGCCTGATCCGCGTGTAGAGCGAACGCGGCGGCACGACTTGCTCGAGGTCATCGTGATCGCAATCCTGGCAGCGGTGTGCGGCGCCGATGACTGGACGGAAGTTTGGGAGTTCGCAACAGCACGCGAGAAGTGGCTGAGAAGCTTCCTTGAACTGCGTCACGGAGTGCCTTCGCAGAGTACGTTCCAACGGGTATTCAGGGCGCTGGACGCGACCGCGTTCCGCGCGGCCTTCCTTGAGTGGACGAAGTCCTTGGTCGGATCGACAGAGGGCAAGCTCGTCGCGATCGATGGCAAGACCCTGAGGAGGTCGTTCACGACACCCGCCAAGAGCGATGCTCGGCATATCGTCAGCGCGTGGGTCTCGGAGAATCACTTGGTGTTCGGACAAGTCGCCACCGAGGCCAAGAGCAACGAGATTACAGCCATCCCCAGACTCCTACAAATGCTCGCACTCGACGGGGCCACCGTTACGATCGACGCCATGGGCTGCCAGCGGAAGATCGCCAAAGACATCGTCGACAAGAAAGCTGACTACGTAATAGCCGTGAAGGATAATCAACCGACACTCGCACAAGAGATCGAAGCAGCCTTCGCCACCGCCGACATAGCTGCGGAGCCGTTGCCGGATGAATGTACGCATGAGCAGTCCGACAAGAGCCACGGCAGGATCGAGACCCGTCGGACCACAACGCTGGGCGCGGTAGACCGCCTGAGCGCCCCTCAGGAATGGGCTGGCCTGCGCACCATCATTCGCGTGGAGAGCGAACGAACGGTCGGGGACAAGAGCAGTTCAGAGACTCGGTATTACATCAGCAGCGTCCACCCCGACGCATGCTTGCTGGCGAGACTCATTCGTGGCCACTGGAGCATTGAGAATGAACAGCACTGGAGTCTGGATATGGCATTCGGCGAGGACCAGAGCCGTATCCGACGCGGAAACGGCCCAGACAACTTCGCCACGCTGAGACGAGTGGCGCTGAATCTCGTAAAGGCCGAGACGAGCGTGAAGGGGGGGATTCGTGCGAGGCGCAAGAGGGCTGGATGGGATGAGGAATATCTGCTCAAAGTGCTTCACGCGAACACAGCCGCGTCAAGTGACCCCATGGGACCCATGTAGGATGATGACTTTGCCCTGCCTTGTCCCCGACCTGGGCAACACCGACGTAGGACGTGCACCCGCCAGTCGACGTGGCGAGGAAAGCTCCGAAGAGCAACGCTCCCAAAATCTTCCGCATATCAAGTCCCTCCGATGGTTGTGGCGTTCGCGAGCGTGCGAAACGCACCGAAGCAGCACCTCCTTTGCCAGTGTGGCGGACCGCCGTCAAGGACGGATTGAGTGAGCTGGCTGGCGAAGCCTCCAGCCAACTCAACACGTTTCGCGGCACACTTCTCTCCGCGCTCTGACTCGAATACGCCTCCCCGAACTCCCGCTCGCGTGAGGGGTTCAAGGGCCCACGCGAACCTCCTTCCCCCGCTCCGTCCCCGCATCCCCTTGCGCCGCGCCCCGTCCCCCGCCATCCTGCGCCCCAGTGCGCATCGCCGTCGTCACGACCTCCTACCCCGCGTCTCCCGATGACGCCTGCGGCCACTTCGTCCGCGCCGAAGCCCTCGAGCTCGCACGCCTCGGATACGAAGTCCACGTCGTCGCCCCAGAGCCCGACCGCGCCCTGATGGTCCGCTCCGACGACGCGCTCCGCATCTGGTCGCTGCCTCATGGCGCGGCGTTCGGTTGGCCCGGCGCAGCAAGCCGCGTGCGTCACAACCCCTGGCGCGCAGCGGGCGCCGCGGGGTTCGCTGCCCTCGCCATGGCGCGACTCAACGCCCTGCGCCCCGATCGCATCGTGGCCCACTGGCTCGTGCCGTGCGCGTGGCCCATCGCGCTCGGCAGCCGCTGCCCGGCCGAGCTGCACGCGATCGCCCATGGCGCCGATGTTCGCATGCTGCTCGGCATGCCCGCACCCGTGCGAGAGCGCCTCGTGTCCGCGCTCCTGCACCGCGAGGTGAAGCTCCGCTTCGTCGCCCACACGCTGCGCGATGCGCTCGTGAACGGCCTGTCTCCGTCCCTCGGCGCCTGCGTGATCGCCCGCAGCTCGGTGCGCCCCGCCTCGGTGAGCGTGCCCGATGTGACCGCCCGCGCCCGGGAGCTGCGTCGGCAGTGCGAGGCCCCGATTCTGGCCACCGTGGCAGGCAGGCTGGTGCAGGACAAGCGGGTGGAGCTCGCGATCGGGGCGGCGGGGCTGCTCGACGGAAGGATGCATCTGGCCGTGGCGGGAGATGGTCCGGATGCCGAACGATTGCGGCTGTTGGCCGGCGCAGGGCACGTGCGCTTCTTGGGGCGCGTTCCGAGACACGATGCGCTCGCGTGGATCGCGGCCTCCGACGTGCTCATTCATCCTTCCGCGGTCGAGGCGGCGCCCACGGTCGTGCGCGAGGCGCGGGCCCTGGGGACCTCGGTGGTGGCCTGTGCGAGCGGCGACGTGGAGCGCTGGGCCGGTGACGACCGCGGGATCGTGATCGCGGAGCCGACCGTGGCTTCGATCGCCCGGGCCGTGTTTCTGTTCGCCCCGACACCTGGCAAGGCGAGTAGAGGAGAAGACGCCTCATGCCATCGAGATTCCTCGCCGCTTCCGTGATCCTCGCCGCATTCGCGCTCGTCGCTTGCGGCGAGGCTGACTCCAGCTCCGAGGTGCAGGCCGACGCGGCCTGGCTCGACACCGGCCCCGATGCGTCCAACGCATCCGACGCGGAGGGGGGGCCCGACGCTCCCGACGCCGCCGCGTGCGAGAACAAGTTCGAGGGCCTGTCCCCCGTGGAGACGTCCTGCGCGTGGGTCGGTGAGAGAGGCCCGATGCACGACGTCTGGGGCGCCTCGCCCACGGACTTCTACGCCGTCGGGCGCAACGGCGTCGCCATGCACTACGACGGCTCCTCTTGGACTCCCCTCGACCTGGGAACCCACCTGGACCTGTTCGGGGTCTGGGGGACCTCGGCCTCCAACGTGTTCATTGCGGGCCGGAAGTGGGTCTATCGCTTCGATGGAAACACCTGGCGACGGCAGCAGATCGACGGACATGGCCTGAGCTGGATATGGGGACTCTCCGAGTGCAGTGTCTTCGGCAGCGGCGAGGTCGGCTCCGTGCACCACTTCGACGGAACGTCGTGGAGCCGATTCCCAACCCCCGGCCCCGAGCCCGGAAGCCCCGACGCCTGGTCCATGAAGGGGGTGTGGGGGACCTCCGACTCCAACCTGTACCTCATCGCAAACGCCGATCGAGTCGTCGAAGGAGAGCCTTACCCTCGAGGCAAGATCGCCCACTACGACGGAGTAGCGTGGACCATCATGTTGGAGGATGCCGGGCCGCGCCTGCAACAGATTTGGGCGGCCGGGCCCGACGACATCTACGTGGCGGGAGGATTCAATAGCGAGAGCGTGATCCTGCACTTCGACGGAGCGGAATGGTCGACAGTGTTCTCCGACATGGGCGGGGAGCTCAGTGCGATCTGGGGGCGCTCCGGAAATGACGTTTACGCTGCAGGGTTGTTCGGTCGAGTGCTTCACTATGACGGCGTGGCGTGGAGCGAGCTCGGAGCGTTGCCCGAGTCCCGGGTCATCAGGAACCTCTCTGGCTCCGGCGACAAGACATGGCTCGCCGCGGACTCGGGCATCCTGGAGCTCGAAGGCGACCAGCTCTCGTTCGCGGTCCGGTGGCCCATCAACTGGTCGATAGAAGCCTTGGGAGGGTGTGCTCCCACCGACGTCTTCGCGGTCGGGATCGGCCCGGTCTCCGGCACCGGCTCCCAAGGCCTGATCGTCCGCCGCGAAGGCACCGATTGGAATCCCATGCAGATCCCCTCGACCGGGAGCTTGCATGGCGTCTGGTGCTCGAGCCCCGGTGACGTGTTCGCCGTCGGAGCAGACTCCACCGTGCTTCACTATGACGGCTCCGGATGGACGAAGCTCGCGCTGCCCGTCGCGCCAGGGTATCTCAACGGCGTGTGGGCAAGCTCACCGAGCGAGGTCTTCGTCGTTGGGGAAAACGGCTCGATCCTGCGCGGAAATGGCAATCAGTGGGAGGTGCTCGACTCGGGCACCCACGACTGGTTGCGAGCGGTCTGGGGCACGAGTCCGAGCGACGTCTACGCCGCGGGCGATGGAGTGCTGCTGCACTACGACGGAAAGGTCTGGTCCAAGGAAGCCTCCGCGCAGGTCCGGAGCCTCTGGGGGGCGGACAAGGACAACGTCTTTGCGGCCGCCCAGGGCTCCATTCTCCGCCGCGAGGGAACGGTCTGGGTGAAGGCGCACGAGGAGCCGTATTCCGCGCAGCTCGGCTACGCCGAGTACTGGGGCATTGCGGGCTCCTCTGCTTCGGAGCTGTTCGCCGTGGGCTCTTCCACCGTGACGCAGCTCCAAGGGGGCAAGTACGAGACCGCGAGCGACTTCCCCAACGCGCTGCGCTCCGTCTGGTTCGCAGGCCCGGGCAGCGCTCTGGCGGCAGGCGGCCCGAACATGATCCGCTATCGCTGCTCTCCCGACCCGAGGTAGCCCTCGACGCCGCCACGCGGGGTATCACGGTGCCCTGCCCGGATCTCGGCGATGCGACAGCGGGGACGTCCTCCAGACCTGATTCACGCAAAGGCCCCTCCTCGCGCTCGCCGGCTTCGCGTACGGTGGGGCAGCCGTCGAGCGCTCGGACGATGCCGTGCGTGGGCCGTCGCTCGATCCGGAGGCGAGCTTGCGGAGAAGGTGAGTGCCTGCGGAGCGGTTCCCGACACTGCCATCCGCGAAGCAACACGACGATGACATCATACGCTTGACGTACAACGTACAACCGCTAGGCTTGCTCGGTGAGCATCCGTTCCTTCCGCTGCACGCACACGAAGGACGTCTTCGAGGGGAGACGGTGCGCTCGATTCGCCAGCTTTCGCCAGGTGCTCGAGCGGAAGCTTCAGATGCTCGATGCCGCTGCAGAGGTCACCGACCTGCTGGCACCTCCCGGAAACCGTCTCGAAGTGCTCAGGGGAGACAGGGCCGGCCAGCATTCGATCCGCGTCAACGACAAGTACCGCCTCTGTTTCGTCTGGACCTCGCAAGGGCCCAGCGAGGTCGAGTGCATCGACTATCACTGAGAGGGGCAGGGCCAGGCGTCTGCCCAGGTCATGAGGAAGCCATGAAGAACAAGATGCGCCCGATTCATCCCGGAGAGGTCCTGCGGGAGGAGTTCCTTCAGCCACTCGAGATGAGCGCAAACCAGTTCGCCCACGTCATCGGAGTGCCTGCGAACCGGGTGACCGAGATCGTGGGGGAGCGTCGCACGCTGACCGCGGACACCGCTCTTCGCCTTGCACGCGCTCTGGGCACCACGCCCGAGTTCTGGCTGAACCTGCAGCAGGCCTACGACCTGCGCACCGCGGAGAAGGCTCTGGGGCCGGTCCTCAGGTCGATCAAGCCCGTGCGCAAGGCGGGATAGCTGGCGCTGCTCCCTGGGGCCGGCAGTCTTCACCGACCGCCAATGCAACACTGTGCATCGAACGCCGGCGCGGCAGCACGCCGAACGCACGCCCCTGCTTCATCAACTGCACCAACGGCCTCCGCGTAGGAGGGTCGGCAGGGTGCGGCGGCATGAAGTCCTACAGCTCGTCGAAGACCAGCAACGCCCGGAGCTGCTGCGCCCCGGACTGCGCCCGGACCCAGGCCAGGAACTGCTCGAGCACCACGCCGAGCACCAGCATCCGCTCGTCGTCGTCGAGGTGCGCCACGCTCAGGATCACCGCCGGAGTGCGGCCGTCGTCGCCACTCCCTCGCCACGATGCGAAGACCGTGCAGCGGGCGAAGTAGCGGCGGGTGGCGTGCAGGTCAGTCCCAAGGGAAGCGGTGCGGCAGGGAATACCACTTGCGCAAGGTCTCCATGTCCTGCTGCAGCGCCTTGGGCACCGGGCATCCGCGGGTCGTGCGGATCTCCCAGGCGATGTGTTCCTTCTCGCCCGGCGTGAAGATCTGATCCTGCCCGCGCGCCTTCCTGCTGGCCCGGAGCTGACGCAGGATATCCCCCGAAATGGCCTGGAAACGAGCGAGATCGATGAACTCCTCGACGTTGATCGCCATGAAGAAGTGCCCGAGCGGATACGGGATCTTCTGGTGGTTCTCGTCGAAGCCGTTGAGCATCTTCAGGTACGCGCCGTCCTGCAGCGCTGCCGACAGGATCTCCACCACCGTCGCGTAGCCGTAGCCCTTGTGTCCGCCGTCCTCGTCGCCAATGCCACCCAACGGCGTCAGCGCCGCACGACCCCGGGTCAAGTCGATCAGCGCCTGCGCCGCGTCCGTCGTCGTCCCGCCGTCTTCGTCCACCACCCAGCCCCGCGGCATCGGCTTGCCCGCTCGCGCATAGACCTCGATCTTCCCGCGCTGCGCGATCGACGTCGCGCAGTCGATCACGAACGGGAATGGCTCGTCCGTCGGGATCCCGATCGTGAGCGGGTTGGTGCCGAGCATGTTCTCCACGCCGAACGTCGGCGCGATCGACGGACGCGCGTTGGTCCCGGTCATGCCGATCATCCCCGCCTGCGTCGCCATCGTCGCGTAGTACCCGGCAATCCCGTAGTGCGTCGAGTTGCGTACCGCCACCATCCCCATCCCGTGATCGCGCGCCTTGTCGATGGCCATCTGCATCGCACGCTTCGCGACGACGTGCCCCATGCCGTTGTGCCCGTCGAGCACCGCAGTCGTCTTGCGCTCGCGCACCACCTCGATCGTCGTGGTTGGCGACAGGATCCCATCGCGGATCCGATCGATGTAGATCGGCTTCAGACGCCCGATCCCATGGCTGTCGATGCCGCGGCGGTCGGACTCGATGAGGACGTCCCCGATGATCGCAGCGTCGGGCGCGGGGACGCCCGCGGCGATGAGCGCGTCGCGCATGAAGCCCTCGAGGAAGTCGAGGGGGAGCCACTGGCAGTCCTTGTACTGGGCGAGGTAGTCGTCAGCGTACTTCATGGGGCATGACGTTGGCACCGCCTGCCACGCCGAGGCAAGCCCTACCGGAGCGTTGTCGCGGGGCCGGGTGGGATCCCGCCCCTTCCACCGATTCCGAGCCTCCCGCTGCAGCTACCCGCGATGGTCCGGATGATGCCCGATCGCTCCGAAGCTCTTGCGAAATGCCGCAAACGAGCCCCCCTCGCGCACCGCTTCGAGCACCGCTCGCCCTTCGGCGTGGCCGCCCCGCGCCAAAACCGACTCGACCCACGCCCAACGCGCGCTCGTCGCTCGCACCTCCGCACGGCCCGCGATTGCCGAGCGCAGCAGGTCGAGACGACGATCGATCGACTTGACTCCGTCGAACTGCGCATCCGCGAGCGGCGTGTTCTTCTTCGGGCAGAAGGGGCTGATCCCCAAGGAGATGGGCAGCACTTTCGAAAGCTCTCGCGCCAGCGCGGCGCACTCGGCGAGGTCTTCGTCGGTCTCCCCGGGCACGCCAACCATCAGGTAGAGCTTGAGTCGCTCGATTCCCGCCTCGCGTGCGAGACGCGTGACGCGCATGATGTGCTCGGCCGTGGTGCTCCGGTCGAGCTGCTCGCGGACGCGATCGCTCGAACCGTCGAGCGCGGTCGTCAGGGTCTTGTATCCGCCCTTGCGCAACGCAGCCACGAAGCGCTCGTCCAGCCGGTCGGCGCGCAGGCTGGACAGGCCGACTCCGATGCCGCGATCGGCCAGAGTCTCGACCAGTCCTGGGACCCCGGGGTGATCGCTCACCGAGGCGCCCACCAGGCCCACCCTTCGCGCGTCGTCGGGAAT
>JAKLDZ010000212.1 GCA_022703255.1 Myxococcota bacterium
ACCTGCTCGTCGCCGACTCTGCCTTCGACGGCCTCCCGGTGTGGCTCTACGACAACGGCAAGCGCACGACGGCCGAGCGACTCGAGACGGTGGGCTCTGCGAACGTGGCCGAGCCGATGCCCACGCTGCTGTCGGTCGATCCTCCTGGTTTCCTGGGAATCGGCGGGGAGCCGTTGCGCGGTCCGATCCAACGCACCTTCCTCGTGGGCAAGTCGGTGCTGCCGTCCCTCGGCCAGGAGGGCGAGCTGCTCGCCGCGTGGAGCGTCGCGAGGATCATCACGCGTACGGACAAACGCCGCGAGCGGATGCGACGCGACATGTGGAGTCGCATCGAGCTTGGGTAAGAGTGACACCGCGGTGAGGGGGGGGCGGGTTGGATTCCATTCTTTCCTGACCGGTGTCTTCTCAAACTCCTTGAGAATTCGCGTACCTGTAAAGTTCTGTCATAACTTTGACCACAGGTGTGGAATGTGACGCACCTTGTGGTAGCTTGTCGGTCGGAGGATGCGTTCGCCACCTCGGCGAGTGCAGCTAGCGACCATGAGTGCCAACGAGCTTATCGACGAGACCCCCAGGACCCTTCGTGAGGAAGAGCTGCAGGACCTCGGGTTTGCGGAGGACGACGACGAGCCCACGCAGATGCTCGTCGATCCGCGAGTGCCTTCGAAGAAGCCGTCGACCATCCTTCCGCCTCGTGTCGACGAAGGCGACGTGTACATGCTGACCGAGCAGCACCTTCGCTACAAGGCGGGCATCGTTCCGATGGACGACGAACGTGTGGACATGCGCGCCATCCTGCGCGCGGCCCCGTCGCTCCCGCCGCAGGCGGCGCCCGAACCCGAGATCGCCGCTGCCCCCGTTCCGCGCGCCAACTCCCTGTCACCCGTTGCGATGTCCAACAGCGACATCACGGTGCCGCCGGTCCCCATGACCGCGCGCACGCGCCCCCACCCTGTCTGGCCCGCTACGCTCGCCGTGCTCAGCGTCGCTGCGATCGGCGTGTTCTTCATTCGCCCGCCCTCCTCCGCAACGGCAGCCTCTGCCGCAGCGCAGCCGCCCGTCGTCATGGCGCAGCCCGCGCAAACCTCCGTCGTCACGACCGGCACCGGCTCCCTCGAGCTCCCGGAGATCGCCATCGACGTGGCGCCCACCGTGGTCGTCGCAGCGCAGGTTCCCGGCGCCCAAGCGGCCGTCGCGTATGCCGGTCCACTGCCCGCGGCTGCGCCTGCCGCGGAGGCTCGTGCCATCGAGTCGGAGCGAATCGACGCTCCCTCAGCCGAAGCGACTCCGGCCGCCGAGGAGCTTCCTCCTCCCGCCCCGCCCGAGGAGCCCGTTGCGCCTCCGTTCAATCGCTCATCGGCTGCCGCCGCCCTCGATTCTGCCGTGGGGGCTGCGCTGGCGTGCCGGGACCCCGGCATCCCCACCGCACCTGTGAGCATGAGGGTGACGTTTGCGCCCACCGGTTCGGTCACGATCGCGATGGTCGAGAACGCTCCCTACGCCGGCACTGCGGCGGGCGGTTGCATCGCGCGTGCGTTCCGCTCGGCCAAGGTGGCGCCCTTCAGCGGCACACCGGTCACGGTCCACAAGACCTTCCAGCTCAACTGATCGCTTCCATTCGCCTGCCCGTGCTCGGAGGGCCGCCCTACTCCTTGGGCCCCTCGTTGTAGCCGCGCGGGCGGTACTTCGGATCCACCCCCGGCGGGTTGTGATCCTTGCCGCTGCGAAGCGTGTCGACGGCCAGGTACGCCAGCCACGATCCGGGGTGCTTGTCGGACAGCGCCATCAGCTCGTCGTGGTGCTGCTGCAACGCGTTCTCGTCCCACAGGCACTGCAGCGACAGGGAGATGAGGTTGGGATCGCCGGGCGCCATCTCGAACCCGCGGACGTAGTGGGGCCACGCCTCATCGGCGCGATGCAGGCGGCAGAGGGTATCGCCGAGGTAGATGTGAGCCATGGGCCACTTCGGTGCGAGCTCGGCGGCGACCTTGTTGGACTCGAGGCGGATGTCGAGCCTCCCCCTCGCGCCCCACATCACCGAGTAGTTGAGGTGAGCCTTCGCGCTGCGCGGCACCGCGTGGCGCGTGGCGTCCCAGAACACGAGGTCGTCCTTGTAGTCCATCGCGTGCATCCGGGCGCGCGCCCCCTGGTAGCCCAGGAATGCCGCGAAGAGCGCGATCGCGATCGCTCCGTTCCAACGCTGCCGGGTCCTGTCGAACAACCAGGCGAACGCGGCGGCCAACGCCAGGCTCGATCCGATCACGGGGAAGTACCAGAAGCGCTCCGCTCTCACGGTCGGGAGCAGCGTGGGGATGTTGGAGTGGGGGAAGTAGGCCACGACGATCCAGGTGAGTCCCAACGCGGCGAGCAGCAGTCGCGAGGAGTGACGCTCCGCGCGTCCGAGTCTGCGCTCGCGAACCATCGCCACGATCCACATGACGAAGCTCGCCAGGGGCAGCACGATCATTGCGAGCCCGCCGAGGACGTTCTCCGTTTCGTAGGGACTCTGGGGCGCCGGCTCCTGGGGGTAGGAGTAGTCCCCCGAGAGCTGCATCGGGAAGACTACCTGCATCAGGCCTCGCCAGAACACGCGCAAGGCTCCGCCGATACGCAGCGGCAGCGCGGCGTCTGCGAGCGGGTTGTTCAACGGATCCTTGGGCAGAGGTGCCTGGTGGAACCAGATCATGAGCCACCGCACCGTGCGCGTCAGCCATCCGCTGCCGTCGGGCAACGGGGTTTGCAGCTCCGGCGCCAGAGGCGAAGGGAACCAGCGTCTTCGCAGCTCCACGTAGAGCACGAACGCCGCGGCCGCACCGATCAGGGCGAGCGCAGCGCGCAGCGCCCGGCGGGGTTTCTCCGGGTGGGTGAGCGGCGCGAGGAGCAGGGCAGCGAAGGGGATCAGCGGCACGCACACGAGCGCGCTCTCTTTGGAGAACAACCCGAGCACCAACGATCCGAAGACCGCGAAGGGCATCCCCCACATCGGGAGCTTCAGCGAGAGCAGCGCCAGCATCGCGCCGAGCCCTCCCATCACGTCGGCGATCCCCACCACTCCGCACACCGCCTCGGTGATCACCGCGGCGCCCACGAACAGCGCTCCGGCCAGCCACGCGAGCCCGCGACGTCGCGACACCCAGAACACGAACAGCACCAGGATGGCGCCGTTCGCCGCGTGCATCAGCACGTTGAGCCAGTGGAACAGGAACGGCTGCATCGACGCGGCGGTCTGGTGGTGGGTGAGCTTGCCCACCAGCCCGGTCAGCCACTTCTGCGCCTCCCACACGCCGCGCCACACGAAGTTCGGAAGAGGCCGGTAGCTACCGACGCTGCGATCGGGGGGCAGGCCCCAGAAGTCCCGTTTGACCGCGTCGAGGAAGCCGAGCGACTTGCCGTTGACGTAGGGATTCGCGAGCAACGCTTCCTGCTCGTCGAAGATGTAGTTCGACGCGAAGTGCCGGGTATACAGGACGGCGGACAGCAGCAGCATGGGCACCATCGCCACCCAGAACGACGGGTCCTCGCCGAGGAAGTAGTCGGCGGTGGCACGCCACGCGCGCGAGGCTCTCTCACGGAGCGTGCGGGCAGTTCCGGTAGCGGGAGCTTCCACGCCCGCACTGGTACCGCGAGAGCCCGCGCCGGTAAATCCCCTTCAGCCGTCCGACGGCTTGAGGTGCTCCGGCTTGGTGCTCCGGGTGGTCCGCCGCAACGACACCGCTCGTCGCGCGAGCTGATCCGCGAGCTCGTTGAGCGAGACGCCCGCGTGCCCGGGCGTGTACATCAGGTGGGTCGAGGGCCTCGCCGCGAGCTCGCGTCGGACCTTGTTCACCAGCTCGGTGTTCGCCTTGGCCTTCCAGCCCTTCTGCAGCACTCCGATGCTGTACTGGCTGTCGCTCCGGATGACGAGCGGCTGCTCGGGCGGCACCAGCTCCAGAGCGCGGAGGATCGCCGTCAGCTCCGCGATGTTGTTGGTGCCGTCACCCAGGTACTCGCTCAGCTCCGTGCGTTCCCCTCCGTGGAAGAGCACCACCCCGAGGCCCGCTGGTCCCGGGTTCCCCGTGCAAGCCCCGTCCGTCCAGGCCTCGCTCGCGCCCTCCGGCATCGGTGCCGGCTCCCCCGAAGTGCCCCGGGGCTTGCGGCCGGTCCCGGGCGCCCCCCGCTCGCGTCCTCCGCCCCGTGCCCCACCCGTCGGCTTGGGCTTCTCCACCTCCGCCGCCGGGCCGCAGAAGTCGTCGTCGAGCAGCGTGGGGTCCACCACCACCAGGTTCGAAGCCATCGCCCGATACATCCGGCCGTCGCGCGGGTTGTAGCGGATCTCCACCCGCCCATCCTGCACGTCGAGCATCCCCGAGGCCTGCGCCCGGGCCATCACCTTCTGCCCACGAAGCGTTGCTCGTACCCAAGGCATGAACGGACCTTGCCACGAAACCGGGCGCGTGGTGGTAGATTCCAGGGCCGTCGACGCGTTCCCTTCGACGCCCCCTTTCGCCCTCATGAACTACCCGTCCTTCGGCTCCTGCCGCGCCGTCGAGGTCATCGCTTCCGGACCCCTCTCCGAGGTCTACCTCGCCGAGCAGCAACCGCTCGCGCGCAAGGTCGCCGTCAAGGCCCTCAAGTCCACCCTCTCGCCGTCGTCCCCCTTCGCCCTCGCTCTCGCTCGCGAAGGCGAGCTGCTCTCCTCCCTCCACCACGAGCACATCCCGCGTCTCCACGAGTTCGGCCAGACCGATGACGCCATGTGGATCGTCATGGAGCTCGTCGACGGCTTCAACCTCCACGAAGTCATCCAGGCCGCCAAGAAGCTCGAGCCGAAGGCCGCCATCGCCATCGCCAGCGGCGTCGCACGTGCCCTCGCGTACCTGCACGACCGCGGGATCGTCCACTGCGACGTTCGCCCCGAGAACATCCTCGTTGATCGCAACGGTCACGTCTCGCTCGTAGACTTCGGCTCCGCTCAGGTCGAGGACCTCCCCTCGTCACCGGAGCCGGTCGACGGGGACACTTCGCTGGTGACTCCGGCGTACATGTCGCCGGAGCAGATCCTGGGGGGGCCGCTCGACGCGCGCAGCGACGTGTTCTCGCTGGGCATCGTGCTGTACGAGATGCTGACGGGACGGCGGCCGTTTGCGGACGAGGAGGATCGGACGGCGGCGCATCGGATCCGGCACGACGACGCGCCATCGTTGGCGCACGACGCGGAGGTTCCGCGTGGGCTGGCGCATCTGGTGTCGCTGTGTCTCCGCAAGCTCCCCGGGGATCGCTACGGTTCGGGAGGCGAGCTGAGCGAGGCGCTGGAGGAGCTCGCCGCGTCCCTCGGCGCCGAGTCCCGGCGCGAGCTCGTGGCCTCCTCGCTTGCGAGGGCGCGCCTCGTCGAGCGCGCGGCCGTCGTGGAACCCGACGCCCCGGTGTCCCGCGCCGTCCGCGCTCATTCTCCGTCGATCGTCCCCGCCGCCCGCATGCTGCTGGTCATGTTCGCGCTGATCTTCGTCGGAGGCGGCGCGATACGGTTCGTGTCACGAACGAGTTCCGACGACTCCGCGAGCATTGCGCGCGGACCCCTGGAGCTGGTCCCGTCACGCCCCGGCTACCTTCGGGTGGTCGCGCGTCCCTGGGCGCACGTGATCATCGACGGCCAGCAAGTGGAGACCACGCCTTTCGCGCGAGCGATCGCCCTGTCGGCCGGGACCCATCACGTCACGCTCCGTCACCCGGCGGCGCCCGATGAGCGACGGGTGGTGAAGTTGTCGGCGGGGGAGCGTGTGGTGCTGGACGTGACGATGAACGTACGGGCTGCACCGCGGGTCGATGCCTCGGCTGCGGTGGCGGCGCCATCGTCGACGACGCCGTGAGCGGGCAGGTGCGGGTCAGCCTCGGGAGCTGCGGGAGCAGTCCTGGGGGAAGCCGAAGCTGACGGGGTCCTTGTCGGGGTCGAAGTCGCAGAAGTCCTTGTGCTCGCCTTCTTCGACGACCTCGCGTTTGCGGCCGAAGCAGTAGGGGCAGCCCATGTGCTCGTTGGCCACCTTCATGCAGCCGTTGCGCACGCAGTAGATCTTGCGGGGCACTTGCTCGTCGGCCATCGCGTCGTCCTCGTCAGGGATGGATACCCGTTGTGTCTAGCGCCGGGGGCCGCTGGGTCAAGACGGTCGGCAGGCGGTCAGGAGGCGGCGGCGCGGCCGATTTCCAGCCCCTTGCGGAAGGCCCGAAGGTTGATTTCGCCGACGTTGCCTCGCTTGCCGGAGAAGGTGACCTCGATGGCATGCTCGACGGCTTGTGGCGAGACGACTTTGGAGACGCCGACGTAGGCGCCGAGCATGACGATGTTGGCGGCCTTGCCGGTGCCTTCCTTTTCGGCGATCTCGTTGGCGGGCACGTAGACCGCGCGCAGGTCGTTGCGGTTGACCTTGCGGTCGATGAGGGAGGTATTGACGACGATGAGGCCGTTGGGGAGGACGGTGGGTTCGAACTTGTCGATGGACTGTTTGTTCATGACGATGGCGGAGTGCGACTTCTGGACGACCGGGGAGCCGATCGGTTCGTTGTCGATGATCACCACGCAGTTGCAGGTGCCGCCACGCATTTCGGGCCCGTAGGAGGGCAGCCAGGTGACCTCGAGGCCGTCGTCCATGGCGGCCTTGGCGAGGATTTTGCCGATTGCGAGAAGTCCCTGGCCGCCGAAGCCGGCCATCACGATGTCTTCGCAAGCCATGTTCAGCTCTCCTTGGGCTTGTCGTCCTTGACCTTGAGGTCGGGCGTGTACTTGCGAGCCGCCTCGGGCATGTTGCCCGGCTCGCGGAAGGTCTTCAGCGGGAAGTACGGAATCATGTTCCGCTCGAGCCAGAGATTGGCGTTCTCCGGTGTCAGGCCCCAGCCGGTCGGGCAGGTGCTGAGCAGCTCCACGAACGTGAACCCCTGCTGCTGCAGCTCGAAGGCCTGCTTGATCAGCTTCTTGGCCTTGATGATGTGCTTGGGGGAGGTGAGCGCGCTGCGAGCGATCAGGAGCGGCTCCACGAGGGTGTCGAGCATCTCGCACATGCGGATCGGGTGCCCGCACAGGCTCGTGTCGCGGCCGTACGGCGAGGTCGTCGTGCGCATCCCCGGCAGCGTCGTCGGCGCCATCTGGCCGCCCGTCATGCCGTAGATCGCGTTGTTGATGAAGATGACCGTGATCTTCTCGCCGCGGTTGGCCGCGTGGACGATCTCCGCCATGCCGATCGACGCCAGGTCGCCGTCGCCCTGGTAGGTGAAGACGTAGGACTCGGGACGGGCTCGCTTGATCCCCGTGGCCACCGCGGGGGCGCGTCCGTGCGCCGCCTGCTGGAAGTCGAGGTTGAAGTAGTTGTAGGCGAGGACCGAGCAACCGACGGGGGAGACGCCGATGGTCTTTTCCTGGATGCCGAGCTCGTCGATGACTTCGGCGACGAGCCTGTGCGCCACGCCGTGGGTGCAGCCAGGGCAGTAGTGCAGGTAGTTGTCGGTGAGGACCTTGCTCCTCTGGAAGACGGGCTGTTCCTGGGCCATGGTTGCACTCCTCACGCCCCGAGGGCGGTCTTCTCTTCGGTGATGCGGGCGATGATCTGATCGACGGTGGGGACGACGCCTCCGACGCGGCCCCAGAACTTCACCGGCCTGCGTCCCTGAACGACCATGCGGACGTCGTCGACCATCTGTCCCATGCTCATCTCGATGCAATAGAACAGGCGGGTCTTGTCGATGTGCTTGCGGAGGGCTTCCTCCGGGAACGGCCAGGCGGTGATGGGCCGGAAGAGGCCGACCTTGATGCCGCGCTTGCGCAGCTCGCGGATCGCGCTCTTGGCAATGCGCGCCGTGGTCCCGTACGCGCAGATCACGATCTCCGGATCGTCGTCGAGCAGGAAGGTCTCATGCCTCTGCTCGGCCGCCTTCATCCGGTCGAACTTCTCGTAGAGGCGATGGACGTGCGCCTCGAGCTCGTCGGGATCGAGGAACAGGGAGTTGATGATGTTGGACTTGCGGGTCGCGGGCTTCCCGGTCGATGCCCAGGAGATGTCGAACTCCTTGGTCTCGGTCACCGGGAAGGTCACCGGCTCCATCATCTGACCGATGAGGCCGTCGCCGATCATCACGCAGGGGCTGCGGTACTTCTCGGCGAGGTCGAAGGCCAGTCCCATCAGGTCCACGGCTTCCTGGACGGTGGAGGGGGCGAGGACGATGGTCTGCTTGTCGCCGTGGCCGAAGCCCTTGGTCATCTGGGCGTAGTCGCCCTGGGACGGGGCGATGTCGCCGAGGCCGGGGCCGCCGCGCATGATGTTGACGATCACGCACGGGATTTCGCTGCCGACCATATAGGAGAAGCCCTCGGACATGAGGGCGACGCCGGGGCTGGACGACGAGGTCATCACGCGGACGCCGGCTCCGCCGGCGCCGTAGAGCATGTTGACGGCGGACACCTCGCTCTCGGCCTGCAGATACAGGCCGTTGACCTGCGGCAGACGCCGCGACATGTACTCGGGAATCTCGTTCTGCGGGGTGATCGGGTAGCCGAAGAAGAAGCGGCAGCCCGCGCGGATCGCGGCCTCCGCGATCGCTTCGGTCCCCTTCATGAGAAGCCTATCCTGCGCCATGGTCATCTCCCACCGCACCCGCTGGTGCGGCCATCAACGCGGTTGTCAGTCCAGGTGAGCGCTCCGCATCAGCCCGTCTGCTTGACCTTGATCTCCTTGAACACCTCGATACTCGCCTCGGGGCAGACAATGGCGCACAGGCCGCAAGCCGTGCACTTCTCCACCGAGTGGATCTCGATCGGGTGGTAGCCCTTGGCGTTGAGCTCGTCGCCGAGCTCGAGCAGCTTCCGCTGACATACGTTGATGCAAAGCTTGCATGCTTTGCACCTGTCCTTGTCGATCGCGACGCGATTCATGGTTGCTCCTTCTGTCCAGCCTGGCGCTGGCTCTGGGCGGCGAGAACTACGCCGCCCAGGAAGCCCGGTTTCATGAACCGCCGGACGTGCACCACAGGCGGCATGTCCGGCTCCATTCCAAGCCCGAGATCCATCCCTTCGGGAACCCCCACCAACCGCACCTGCACGTCGAGACGCGCCGCGACCTGCCGCGCGAGCTCCAACCCCCACAATACGTCGTCAGCCGACGTATCCTCCATCATGTGCGTGTTCGAGATGATCCCGCTGATGCGCAGGTGCGAAGCGACGGCGATCTGCTCCGCCGTCTCCATCACCTCGTGCAGCGTCGCCATGAAGGGACGGTGACGGTTGAGCACCAGCAACATTTCGTGATCCGACGCTTGTACGACGTCGGAGATGGAGCCGAGCGCGCGGGCCCCGACCGGGTCTCCCCCCACGTCGAGCACCAGCTGCGTGTCCTCGCGCACCACGGTGCCTCGCAGCTCCGCAGGCAGGATCGGCAGGTCCGTGTTGGCGAGCACTCCGGCCGGAGCGATCAGCTCCACACCCGCGGCACGCAGCGGATCGTTGGCCTCGCGCGACCGGAAGTACGGCTTGAGGACGTCGAGATCCGCGAGCGCCACACGCCGCGAGCCCTCGCCTCCGCGCTGCCGGGCGGCAAGCGCGAGCGCGATGGCCAGCTCCGTCTTGCCGCTCCCATAGGGCCCGGTGAGAACGACGACGCGTCGGTGCAGGACATCCATGCCTGCGTTCCGGTCTAGTGCAGACGGGAGGGAGAGAAAAGGGGTGTGAGCA
>JAKLDZ010000213.1 GCA_022703255.1 Myxococcota bacterium
CTGCCGAAGTGGGCGAAGGAACAGAACGTTCGCCTGATCGACGTCGATGCGCTCTGCCAGATCCTCTTGCGGCACGAGGCGACCCCGTTCTCGCTGCTCGATCTCAAGCCGTTGCTCGCCGGGGGCGGCGTGGTGGACGGCACGTCGGTGGTCGATGACCTGATGCGGATCGCAGACGAGATTGAGGAGGCGCAGAATCTGCCCGCGCAGATCTTCCGCGTGCTGCTCGAGAAGCAGGCGGGATGCAGGGCCCGCATCGACGAGCACTCGCTCTACTTCCTGCTCGATGAAGAGTACGAGGTGGACGAGATCAGGGCCGCCCTCGACTTCCTTCGTTCGCCCGGCGTCGCGGCCATTGTGGCGGACGAACGGGGTGGGCTGAGCACGCGCTATGGCCTGCGCACGTTCGTGGCTCGGATGAACCGCATCGCCGCCATCGCCGCCAATGGGGACACGCTCGCCGGGCAGGGGGGGGCCGGATGAAGATGAAGAAGACACCCTCGACGAAGACGATCGCAAGAAGCGGCAGGAAGGTGGCCCCGCCGACGCTGAGACGCACGGGAGCCACCCGCACCGGCAGCGCTACCCTCAGTGTGCACGATGACCCGACCGCCCTCTTCGACCGCGTAGCCGCCATCCTGGAGCAAGCTCGCGCCCGCGCTGTCCGCGCGGTCAACAACGAGATGGTCGTGGCCTACTGGCAGATCGGGAGGGAGATCGTCGAGCATCTGCAACGGGGTGCGGCCCGCGCCGACTACGGCGACCAACTCATCGACGAGCTCGCCGCGCGCCTTCGACAGCGCTTTGGTCGCGGCTTTTCCACGACCAACCTGCGCTACTTCCGTACGTTCTTTTTGGCCTACTCCGATCGCGTGCCCGAGATTCGCCACATCGGAAGTGGCGAATCTTCCAGCACCGCTCATGGCGCGCCAGCTCGTGAACCGGCGAGGATTCGCCACACCCAAGGTGGCATATTGCAGGATCTCGCTGGGGCCTGCGCCGACGCTCCCCCACGCGGCTTCTCGCCTGCTCTCGGTTGGTCCCACTACCGGGCGATGATGGCTGTAGCGAACGAGAGCGAGCGGCTCTTCTACGAGATCGAGGCCGAAAGAGAGACCTGGCCGGTCGCCCACCTCCAGCGCCAGATCGACACCCACCTGTTCGCCCGGCTGCTCAAGAGCCGCGACAAGGCCGGTGTCATGGATCTGGCTGCCCGCGGCCAGGTGATCGAGCGCCCCATCGACGCCCTCAAGGACCCGTACGTGCTCGACTTCCTCGCCCTGCCCGAGAACCCCCTGCTGCGCGAGCGCGACATCGAGACCGCCATCCTCGACAAGCTGCAGCACTTCCTGCTCGAGCTCGGCAAGGGCTTCGCGTTCGTAGGCCGGCAACGCCGCGTCACGTTCGAGGACGAGAACTTCTACATCGACCTCGTCTTCTACAACGTCGTGCTCAAGTGCTACCTGCTGGTCGATCTCAAGCTGGGCCGGCTCACCCACCAGGACGTCGGGCAGATGGACAGCTACGTCCGCCTGTTCGACGACCAGTGCACCACCGAGGGCGACAGCCCCACGATCGGCCTGATCCTGTGCGCGCAGAAGAACGAGACCGTCGCGCGTTACTCGGTGCTGCACGAGAGCGAGCAGTTGTTCGCCGCCCGGTACGTGACCTACCTGCCGAGCGTCGATGAGCTGCAGCGAGAACTGGCAAAGGAACGCAGGCTGCTGGAGGCTCATGAGGCCGGGCCGGAGAAGCCTCCAAAGCGGAAGGGGCGTCGCCCATGACCATCTCGCTGCCCGTCGCCGCCATGCTCGAGAGGGCAGCCCGCAACAACGGGTTCGACCGCGAGCTGCCGCCTGTCGACGGCTGGCTCGGCTTCGCCAGCACGAAGGCGCCCCTGCGGGTCTGGCTGACCGTCAGGCAGGAGATCGACTACGTGGCGGCGCTATCGCAGCACAACGTCGTCAACGCGCTCGCCGACGGTGCTGTCACCACCGGCCCCCTGCCCGGCGGCGCAATGGGAGCGCGCGTCGTGCCGGGCCTCCCGGCCCTCCACAGGCTTCTCCGAAGGGCGTTCCAGCTCTCCCGGTCCCTGCCCCACGAACTGCTGCACGCGTTCGAGAAGAAGACCGCCGCGATGCCGCGGACGACGGAGGCCGAGCGGTTGGTCGTCCAGCGGGTCGGGCAGGACGTCTTCCGCGACGGCCTGCTCGAGTACTGGGAGGGCCGGTGCCCGGTGACCGGGCTGGCCGTGCCCGCGCTCCTGAGAGCCAGCCACATCAAGCCCTGGGCCGACTGCGAGACCGACGCCGAACGGCTCGACGTGTTCAACGGCCTGCTGTTGGCCCCGCAGCTCGACGCGGCGTTCGACCGGGGGTTCATCACGGTCGCGGATGATGGGGCGATCGTCGTCTCGGCGGCGCTGGCCGAAGGGGACCGGCGGGCGATCGGGGTGGGGGCGCCGCTGGTGGTGAAGGGGTTGGCGGAGGGGCATCGGGGATACCTGGGGTGGCATCGGGACAGGGTGTTCAAGACAGGAGCCGTCTAGGCAACCGCGTTGGCGTGCGCAGGAGAGGGACCAAGAAGGGAGGCCGCAGGGCTGAGCACGACCACGCTACTTGACGGCTCTGCGATCGAAGCATTCGAGGGACGGGCCGCGTGATCGGAGTCGTCGTTTGGGGGTCGGGTGCGAGCCCGGCGGAGAGAGGGGACGCGGAGCGGATCAGAAGGGCGCGGCGGGATCGCTGAACTCGGCGAGCAAGGGGTCGCGCAGGCAGGCGTCGTGGAGGCGCAGGGAGCGAAGCAAGGCGTCGAGTGCGGGACGGGATGCGCCATGACAAGTTCCCCTTGTCGTGGGCAAGGCCGTGAAGCCCCTGCACTCCGCTGAAGTGCGAGTGCAGGAAGGGCTCGTTCTCGAATCCCGTGGCCCGAAAAGTGGCCCGAAACGCAAAAAGCCCGGGATGGGCACTTGCCACAATCCCGAGCTTTTTCGCTTGGTTGCGCGGGGAGGATTTGAACCTCCGACCTTCGGGTTATGAGCCCGACGAGCTACCAGGCTGCTCCACCGCGCGTCACTTGAAGCACCGCGCACTTTAGTCAGACGCGCCCCCCTGTCAAGCGATCGTTTTCGCCCAGGTCATCTTTCCTCCATCCCCCCCCATCTTGCCGCTCGCCCCCGACCGTCGCACACTCCTCTCCCAGCGCTCACGCGCGCCCCCAACGCTCACGCCATGCCCCCTACCCCTCCCTCCAGCGCAGACGCTACCCCCGCCGACAGGAACGGCGACGACGTCGCTCCGCAGCGCGAGCTGCTGCGCGCGGTGTTCGACTGCGCGTCGTACGGCATCTTCTATGCGACGGCCGGCGGGATCATCGAGCTGTGCAACGACGCCTTCGCGCGACTGCTTGGGGAGGAGCGGGAGCGGATCACGGGCGCGACGCTCGGCCAGTTCATGGCGCCGGGGCTCGAGGCGCAGAGCGCGGAGGTGATCGGGCGGGTGCTTTCGACGGCAGTCGCCTCCGAGTACGGCGCGGAGCTGACGCGTCGTGGCGGGGTGAGCATACCGGTGCGGATCAGCGTGGCGCCGGTGCGTGATGGCGACGGCAAGGTGGTCGGCACGGTGTCGATCGTGCGGGACATCGTGGCGGAGCGGGAGGCAGCGCGGGCGCTGCAAGAGAGTGACGAGCGCTATCGGGCGGCGTTCCAGACGAACCCCGATGCGATCTTCGTGATCGAGCGAGACGGGGTGATCGTGGATGCGAACCCTGCGGCGTGCGAGATGGCGGGGGCGTGCAGGGAGCGGCTGATGCGTCGGCCGCTGGTGCACCTGGCGCCGGAGGCGGAGGCGCAGCGGCATCTGGATGCGACGCGGGAGCTGTGCGAGAGCGGGACGGCGTATCGTGCGCATGTGAGCTTTGCGCGGGCGGACGGGGATCGGATCGACGCGGAGCTGCACGGGACGGCGTTGGGGCCTGGGTTGTGGCAGTTGTTGCTGCACGACGTGACGGAGCACGTGCAGGCGGAGAAGAGCCTGCGGGTGAACAAGCACGCGTTGGAGGAGAAGGTTGCGGCGCGGACGCGGGAGCTGGAGCATGCGAACGCGGCGTTGGCGCACGCGGGGCGGATGAAGGATCAGTTCCTGGCGAACATGAGCCACGAGCTGCGCACGCCGCTCAACAGCGTGTTGGGGTTGGCGGACGCGCTGCTCGAGGGGGTGTACGGCAAGCTTGCGGACGAGCAGCACAAGGTGCTCGGGATGGTGCGGGATTCGGGGCGGCACCTGCTGGAGCTGATCAACGACATCCTGGACCTGTCGAAGATCGACGCGGGGAAGCTGGAGCTCGACTACCGCTCGATCTCGGTCTCGGAGGTGTGCCAGGCGAGCCTGCGGATGGTGCGTCCGATGGCGATCGCGAAGCGTGTCGGGACGTGGATGCGAACGGATCCGAAGCTCGGGGTGGTGGTAGCGGACGAGCGTCGGCTGAAGCAGATGCTGGTGAACCTCTTGTCCAACGCGGTGAAGTTCACGCAGAGTGGGGGGACGGCGGGGGTGGAGGTGTGGTCGCAGGGCGAGGAGGTGTACTTCTCGATCACGGACACGGGCATCGGGATCGCGGCGCCGGACCTGCGTCGGATCTTCGAGCCGTTCACGCAGATCGACAGCTCGCTATCGCGGCAGCACGAGGGGACGGGGCTGGGGTTGGCGTTGGTGCGCAGGCTGGCGGAGCTGCACGGCGGGCGCATCGAGGTGGACTCGGAGCCCGGGCGCGGGAGCCGCTTCACGATCGTGTTGCCGCGTCTTGCGCCGCCGGAGCGCGATTCGATCCCGACGCCGGAGGAGCCCTGATCATGGGAGGAGCGAAGCCGCGGGACACGTTGCTGATCGTGGACGACGACGCGACGGCGCGTCAGGTGGCGCAGGCGATCCTGTCGGCGGACAACTACGAGTTCCGTCAGGCGAGCGGGGGCGAGGCGGCGCTGGCGTCGATCGCGGAGCGGGAGCCGGATCTGGTGCTGCTCGACGTCATGATGCCGGGCATCGACGGGTTCGAGGTATGTCATCGGATCCGGACGGCGCAGACGCGGGCGTACGTGCCGGTGGTGCTGTTGACGGCGCTGGACAGCGCGTCGGATTTGGCGAGGGGGTTGAACGCGGGAGCGGACGACTTCATCTCGAAGCCGGCGCCGAGGACGGAGCTGCGTGCGCGGGTACGGTCGCTGCTGCGAATTCGGCGTCAGCACCTGGAGCTGGTGGAGCAGAGGTCGCGGCTCGAGGCGTTCTACAAGCAGCGTGAGAGCCTGGTGCGGATGGTGGTGCACGACATCCGATCGCCGGTCACGGCGTGTCAGCTGATCGCGTCTTCGCTGCTCGGTCCGGAGCACAAGCTGTCGGCGTTGGTGCGGCAGGATCTGGAGACGCTGCGGGAGGAAGCGCGCAGGGTGGGTCGGCTGCTGGAGGAGATGCTGGTGATGGCGCGGCAGGAGGAGGGCAAGCTGAGCCTGTCGTTCGAGCGGGTGGATCTGCGAGAGGTGGTGACCGAGACGCTGGCGGCGTTGCGGCATGCGGCGGGGGCGCGCGGGGTGAAGCTCGAGAGCGAGCTGGCGGCATCGCCGGTATGGGTGGGAGGGGATCCGGCGCTATTGCGTCGGGTGGTGGACAATCTGCTGACGAACGCGATCAAGTTCAGCCCGCATGGCAAGACGGTGCAGGTGACGGTGGGGGTGCATCGGGACAAGGCGATGCTGGAGGTATTGGACGAGGGGCCCGGGGTACCGGAGGAGGCGCGTTCGAGGATTTTCGAGCAGTACGAGATCGTGAAGATGCGGGAGGCGGGGGGGCTGCAGACGGGGTTGGGGCTGGCGTTTTGCAGGATGGTGGTAGAGGCGCACGGGGGGCAGATCAGCTGTTTGGGGCGCAGGCCGGTGGGGAGTCGGTTTCGGGTGACGCTGCCGTTGGCAACGCAGGACTGAGGCACTTCTCCTTCGAAAGAAATGAGGGGGTTGTTTCCGGGTGCGGCACCGTGGTAGAGCCTCTTTGCGGTGTGGTGTTCGCCCCTGCACCGCGATGGTGGAGCGTGAGCTCTGCCGGCTCGCCGGCGCTGCCGGTCCCGGTTGCAAGTCTCCGACCGGACCGGGGCCGAGCACTGCGAGAGCGGGCCGCTGGAAGCGAACAGCTGCCTGTAACCAAGGAGAGACCATGTCCTGCGCGACGATCAGCACCGTGCGCACGAGCCCATTCGGGGCTGGTGGGGTGTTGCGTCGGCTCCACCCGCAGTACCGACGTGGCTCGTTCAGGAGGACAGAGTTGTCATGAGCGAGAAGCGCGTGTTGATCCTGGGCGCCGCGGGGCGTGACTTCCACAACTACCTGGTGGCCCTGCGCGACCGGCCGGAGTGCCGCGTGGTGGCGTTCACGGCCACGCAGATCCCGGACATTGCCGGGCGCAAGATGCCGGCGAGCATGGCGGGCAGCCGCTATCCGGAGGGCATTCCGATCGAGCCGGAGGAGAAGCTCGAGGAGCTGATCCGTCAGCACAAGGTCGACGAGGTCATCTTCGCGTACTCCGACGTCCCGCACGAGTACGTGATGCACATGGCGAGTCGCGTGATGGCCGCCGGTCCGTCGTTCAAGCTGATGGGCCCCGACGAGACGATGATCAAGGCGAAGGTGCCGCTGATCAGCATCTGCGCGGTGCGCACCGGCTGCGGCAAGAGCCAGACCTCCCGCCGCGTGGTCCGCATCCTGCGCGACAAGAAGCGTCGCGTGGTCGCGATCCGTCACCCGATGCCCTACGGCGACCTCGCCGAGCAGGCGGTGCAGCGGTTCGCGACGATCGCGGACATGGCGAAGCACAAGTGCACGATCGAGGAGTGCGAGGAGTACGAGCCGCACGTCGAGGCGGGCGCGGTGATCTACTCGGGCGTGGACTACGCGAGGATCCTCGAGCAGGCGCAGGCGGAAGCCGACGTGGTGCTCTGGGACGGCGGCAACAACGACTTCTCGTTCTACAAGCCGGACCTGGAGATCGCGGTCGTGGATCCGCTGCGTGCGGGCCACGAGCTGAGCTACCACCCGGGCGAGACGGTGCTGCGTCGTGCGCACGTGATCGTGGTCAACAAGATGGCGCAGGCGAAGCCGGCGGATGTCGAGAAGATCCTTGCGAACATCGCGAAGGTGAATCCGAAGGCGACGGTGATCAAGGCGAACTCGCCGGTGACGGTGGCGGATCCTTCGGCGCTCAAGGGCAAGAAGGTGATCGTGGTGGAGGACGGCCCGACGCTGACGCACGGAGGGATGGACATCGGCGCGGGTTGGGTAGCGGCGCAGGACCTGGGCTGCACGGTGGTCTCGCCCCGCAAGTACGCGGTGGCTTCGATCAAGTACACCTACGAGAAGTACAACCAGACGGAGAAGGTGCTGCCTGCGATGGGGTATTCGCAGCAGCAGCTCGACGATCTGGCGGCGACGATCGAGGCGACGGTGAAGGCGGAGAAGGTGGACGCGATTCTGAGCGCGACGCCGATCGACCTTGCGCGACTGATCAAGGCGCCGGTACCGATGGTTCGCGCGACCTACGAGCTCGACGAGATCGGTTCGCCGAACCTCGCCGAGGTGCTTGCCAAGTATTGATCCTGAACACCTGACCGATCCCCGGGGCAGCCGACGGCGGCGCTCCGGGGGATCGACGGAGGGCTTTCCATGTCCAGCAAGACCAACGAAGTGATCGAGCGCTCGGAGCGTTGGGGCGCGCACAACTACCACCCGCTGCCGGTCGTGCTCGTCAAGGCCGAGGGACCGTTCGTGTGGGACATCGAGGGCAAGCGTTACCTCGACATGCTCTCGTGCTACTCGGCCCTGAGCCACGGCCACCGGCACCCCCGCATCGTCGCCGCGATCGAGCGTCAGATGAAGCACATCACGCTCACCTCGCGGGCGTTCTACAACGAGCCCTACGCGGAGTTTTGCGAGAAGCTCGCGAAGCTGGCGGGCCTCGACATGGTGCTGCCGATGAACTCGGGGGCGGAGGCGGTGGAGACGGCGCTGAAGATCGCGCGCGCCTGGGGCTACCGGGTCAAGAAGGTGCGTGAGAACAGCGCGCACATCATCACCGCGGCCGGCAACTTCCACGGGCGCACGATCTCGATCGTGTCGTTCTCGACGGAGGAGGCGTATCGCGCGCCTTTCGGGCCGTTCACGCCGGGCTTCAGCTCGATCCCGTACGGCGACGCGGACGCGCTCGAGAAGGCGATCACGCCGGACACGGTGGCGTTCCTGGTGGAGCCGATCCAGGGCGAGGGCGGCATTATCGTGCCGCCGGCCGGGTACTTGAAGAAGGTCATCGAGATCTGCCACAAGCACAACGTGCTGGTGATGTTCGACGAGGTGCAGACGGGGCTTGCGCGCACGGGGCGGATGTTCGCGTTCCAGCACGAGGATGCGACGCCGGACGTGCTGGTGCTGGGCAAGGCGCTGGGTGGCGGGATTCTTCCGGTGAGCGCATGCGTGGGCAAGCGCGAGGTCATGGAAGTGCTCAAGCCGGGCGAGCACGGCAGCACCTTCGGCGGCATGCCGTTGTCGATGACCGTCGGCAACGAGGCGATCGACATCCTGGTCGAGGACAAGCTGTCGGAGCGTGCGGCCGAGCTCGGCGAGTACGCGATCGGGCAGCTTCGCGCGATGAAGATCCCCGGCGTGCGCGAGGTCCGCGGCAAGGGCCTGCTCATCGGCATCGAGTACGAGGACTTCATCGGCGGCGCTCACAACGTGGGCGAGGAGCTCATGAAGCTCGGCGTCCTCGCGAAGGACACCCGTCAGGACACGCTGCGTCTGGCCCCTGCGCTCACCATCGCGAAGACCGATCTCGACGCGGGTCTTGCGGCGGTCGACAAGGCCTCCCGCGTGGTGGCTGCAGCGCGCGGCAAGTAGCGTCTCACCCGACACCCAGAACCAGCGGCGTTCTGGACACCACCGAACAGATCAACTCGCCAGGCGGCGCTCACCCGCGGCGGTCGTTCGTGCCTGGCTCGTCGCGGCTCTCGATGGGGGCTGCCTCGCCGGGCATCCTGCGCACGATCTCGAGCTTGACGTCGGCATCCTCGTAGCTGAAGGAGGCGACGTCGGCCTTCTCGAGGAGCTGGAGCAGGCCGGAGAGCTGCTCGTGGGAGAGGAGCAGGCCCTTGGGGGAATCGGGCTTGCGGTGGCTCAAGCGAGGTCCTCGAGGAACTTGGGGACGGCGACGCGGAGCAGGAAGCGGCCTTTGCCGAGGTTGCCCTGGGGCTTCATGGTGACGGCGACGAAGTAGTCTTCGTTGATGACGCGGATGAGGGTGACGATCTTCTCGGCCTGCACGGAGACTTCGCGGGTGGAGCCGGCTTCGAGAGAGTCGATGGCGCGTCGCACGGACTTGACGATGACGCTGAACTCGGCGCCGACGACGTCGATATCGAAGGTATTTCGGTCTTTGACGTAGGTTTCGACGGCGATGCCTTCGAAATCCATGAGGAGGCCGGCGAGGGCGCCTTCGGTCTGGTCGACGACCTGTCGGAGAGTGTCGGCGAAGGGCATTGCGGGAGAGTAGGAGTCCCCGGGGAGACGGTCAAGAAATCCCGTGGGTTGCGGGGGTTCCGGGGAGGGGGATG
>JAKLDZ010000214.1 GCA_022703255.1 Myxococcota bacterium
CGTGGCGCCCAAGGCGGGATCGAGGTACTGCGGGACGGCATCAACCATGGCTCACATCCACACCGGGACCTGGATGAAGAAGTCGTAGTGCGCCGCCGCCGTGCCGGCCTGGCCCGCTGCACCCGCCTGGCCCGCTGCTCCACCAGCCGCCGGCGTGCCGTCGTCGTCATCACCACCGCATCCAATGACCATCGCCATGGACACTGCCATTGCTCCCACAAGCCAGCCGACAAGCTTCACGCTGCGCATGGATACCTCACTGCAGAAAAGGGCCAGGCATGTTCCCCGGCACTATGGATGGAAGGACATGAAAGCCTCCCACCTGGGGCGGCGTCAAGCCAGCCCAACGTGACGCATTCGAACACGCCGTTCCTCCCCCGCTCGGCGAGGCGGTGCGCCCCCCCCCCTCACTGCAGCGCCAGGTAGTCCCGCTCGCAGGCGTGCCCCCGCGCCCCCAAGACCCCGATGATCTGATCGCGAGCCCCCGGCGACCCCACGCACAACAGGATCATCCGCCCCTCCGGCCCCCCCACGGAGTCCAGCCCGCGAACCACCACCCCCCCAGCTACCTCTCGCCCAATCTTGCGAGGATCAATGTCGATGAAGTCGTCGACCGCAACCCCCAGCGCCCGCAGCTCCCTCGCATGCCTGCGGCCAAACGGACCGGCGCCCCAGATTCTGCAGTGGCGTCCACCCGACAACGGCCCCGCCTTCAGGTGCTCGTGCCTCAGCTTCCGGTGCGCCTCCTCGCGATACCGCGGATCCGCGCGGGTCAGCCTGTCGGGGCGATCCCGCCACTGCACCAGCACCTCGGGGATCTTGCCAATCGCAAGCCCACGGCCCAGCAGACGGAGCCACAGATCGTGATCCTCGGGGAAGTCCCCGTCCCGATATCCGCCGATCCCAAGCACCTCCGGCACCCGATACGCCACCGACGGATGCGCCACCGGCGCGTCGATGAACCGCGCGGCCCGGATCTGCTCCGGCGTCTGAAGCCCGTTCAGCCACGCCACGTGCCTCTCCATCCCCTCGCTTCTCAGCCCCTCTGTGCCCGCATGCCGCACGCCGCACCCCACCACGGTCCACTCCGGGTGTGTCTCGAGCGCGCTCACCTGCCGCTCCAGACGCGTGTCGACCATGAGATCGTCGGCGTCCATGCGCGCAACGATCGGAGCCCGTGCCTCCTGCAGCCCGCGGTTCAACGCCGGCACCAGCCCGGCCCGGGGCAGCTCGACGAGCCGCACGCGCGGGTCGCGCGCCGCATGCTCACGCGCAATCCTCTCGCTCGCGTCCGTGCACCCGTTCAGCACCACCACCACCTCGTGGTCGGTCAGCGTCTGCACCGAAATCGAGGCGAGCGTCGCCCCCAGGAACGGCTCCGCATTGTGGACCGGAAGGACCACGCTCACCCGAGGGAGGCGTCGCCCTTCAGTGTTGACGCTTAGAGCTTCCCGATGGACGGCATCCAGACGACTGCTCTCCGGCTTCACGAGTTCTCCATTGGCCACGACGACCGACCCTGTCTATTCTTGTGCGCTTGAGGTGTGACATGAAGAAGGCCCTGTTGGCTGTACCGTTCCTCGCGCTCTTTGCAGTTGCTTGTGGCGCCTCGGACACCGACGACCCGTCTGCGTTGACCACGGATGAGGAGTCGGCGGCCTGGAGCGAGGCCTACGAGGAGAATGCCTCGGGGAAGGCCGACTCCAACGGTTGCTCGGGGGTGATTGTGCCGGATCGTTCGGGCTTCCAGAAGCGGATCGCGCTGACGTTCGACGACGGGCCGAACCTGACGACGACGCCGCAGGTGCTCGCGGTGCTGAAGAAGCACAATGCCAAGGCGACGTTTTTCGTGAACGGCAGCAAGCTCACGCAGCAGGCGCAGAAAGACCTGCTCGTCGAGATGCAGGAAGCCGGTCATCACATCGGCAACCACACCCACAACCACAAGAACATGAAGCTCGAGTCGGCGGCGTCCTGCGAAGATCAGGTCGCCAAGACCGAGACCCTGCTCGAGGGGATCGGCCTCACGCAGCGCTACTTCCGCTTCCCCTACGGCTCCTCGAGCTGCGAGTCGGCGAAGATCGTCCGCTCCCACGGCTACGCGATCACCGGCTGGCACATCGACTCGGCGGACTGGTGCTACCAGGCCGGTGGCGGCTACTGCAAGCCGTCCACGTTCAAGTACGTCGACGACCAGTACCGCAACAACATCAACGGCTACGTCATGCAGCAGGCCAAGAGCATCAACGGCGGCGTGCTGCTGTTCCACGACATCCACTCGTTCACGGCCTCGCACCTCGACAGCATCATGACGGACCTCGAGAACGCGGGGTTCACGTTCGTGAATCTCGACGACACGGGGGCGTTCCCGCTGCTCAACGGCGCAACCCCGGCCCCGAGCGCGTGGATCGGGACGCCGTGCAAGAGCGACGCGGAGTGCAAGTTCTCCGCGAACGGCAAGACGGGCACGTGCCTGGTGGACGGCGACAACGGGTTCTGCACGCTCGCGTGCGAGGGCTACTGCCCCGACAAGTCCGGCGCGGCGCCGACGTTCTGCACGTCGCTCGACAACGGCGTCTCGGGGCAGTGCGTGTCCAAGGCGTCTTCCGCCAACGGCAACTGCGCCAATATCCCCGGCACCACCGCCGTCAGCGTCGAGCGCTTCATCGGCACCAGTAGCGCCTCCCCCAGCACCGCGACCGTCTGCGTTCTGTAGCTCCCCCTCTCACGCCCCAACACCACCACGCGGCGCGTCCAAGCCGCCGGGCGCGGCTGCGTCGTGCCACGCCGTGATTCGAAAGACGAGAGGCGGACCCGATGGGTCCGCCTCCGTTGGCTACGGGCTGGGGAGCGCGATCAGATCGTGCTGCTCTGCTTGACGCCGCCCTTGTCCTTGATGGCCGCGTGGGCAGCCGCGAGCCGCGCTATCGGCACGCGGTAGGGGGAGCAGGAGACGTAGGCCAGGCCGACTTTGTGGCAGAAGTGGATGGAGGCCGGGTCGCCGCCGTGCTCGCCGCAGATGCCGAGCTTGATGCCGGGGCGGGTCTTGCGGCCGCGCTCGCACGCCATCTCCACGAGCTGGCCCACGCCCTCGACGTCGAGGGACTGGAAGGGGTCCTTGGGGAAGATGTTGTTCTTGACGTAGTCGGGCAGGAAGCGGCCGGCGTCGTCACGCGACAGCCCCATCGTGGTCTGGGTCAGGTCGTTGGTGCCGAACGAGAAGAACTCCGCGGTCTTCGCCAGCTCGTGCGCCATCAGCGCGGCCCTGGGCAGCTCGACCATGGTCCCGAAAAGGATCGTGGGCTTCTTCGCGGCGCCGTTGAAGACCTCGGCGTATACGCGGTCGAAGACCTCCTTCTGCAGGTCGAGCTCACGCTTGGTGAGCGACAGGGGGATCATCACTTCCGCCTGGACGTCCACGCCCTTGCCGACGCAGATCTTGGCGGCTTCGAAGATGGCGCGGAACTGCATTTCGGCGATCTCGGGCCAGCTGACGGCGAGGCGGACGCCGCGGTGTCCGAGCATGGGGTTGAACTCGTGCAGGTCGTTGTTCTTCTTGACGAGCGCCTCGACGGGCACGCCCATGGTCTTGGCGAGCTCCTCGATGTGGTGCTGCTCGTGGGGGAGGAACTCGTGCAGCGGCGGGTCGAGCGTGCGGATCGTCACCGGCAGGCCGTCCATGGCGGTGAAGATGCCCACGAAGTCCTCGCGCTGGAACGGGAGGAGCTTGTCGAGGGCCTTGCGACGCTGCTCGACGCTGCTGCTGAGGATCATCTCGCGCACGGCCGCGATGCGGTCCGCCGCGAAGAACATGTGCTCGGTGCGGCACAGGCCGATACCCTGCGCTCCGAACTCACGAGCCACCTTCGCGTCCTTCGGCGTGTCGGCGTTCGTCCTGACCTTCAGCGTGCGCGTCGCGTCGGCCCAGGCCATCAGCTGCCCGAAGTCCCCCGTAAGCTCCGGCGGAACCGTCGGGACCGCACCCAGGAACACCTCGCCCGACGAGCCGTCGAGCGTGATCACGTCGCCGCGCTTGACCACGACCGTGTCCATCAGCTTGCCACCGTCGCCGTAGACCGAAACCGTCATGGTGCCGGCCTTCTCGTCGATGTGGATCGCCGAGCAGCCCGCGACGCAGCACTTGCCCATGCCGCGGGCGACGACGGCCGCGTGGCTGGTCATGCCGCCGCGCGCCGTGAGGATGCCCTGCGCGGCGTCCATGCCGTGGATGTCCTCGGGCGAGGTCTCGGTGCGCACCAGCAGCACCTTCTTGCCCTGCTTCGCCTCGTCTTCGGCCTCGTCGGCCGTGAACACCACCGCGCCGCTCGCGGCGCCCGGGCTCGCCGGGAGCCCCTTGGCGAGGAACTTCCTGGCGGCCTTGGGATCGAGCCGCGGGTGCAGCAGCTGGTCGATGGCGTGGGGATCGACGCGAAGGATCGCCTCCTCCTGGGTGATCATCTTCTCCTTGACCATTTCGACGGCCATGCGGACGCTGGCGGGGCCGGTGCGCTTGCCGACGCGGCACTGCAGCATGAACAGGGTGCCGTCTTCGATGGTGAACTCGATGTCCATCATGTCCCGGTAGTGCTTCTCCAGGTTCAGATAGATGCCCTCGAGCACCTTGTAGGCCGCCGACATCTTCTCCTCGAGGGAGGTGCCGGGGTTGCCCTTGTGCGCCGCGGCCTTCTTCGTGATGTCGAAGGGCGTGCGGATGCCCGCCACGACGTCCTCACCCTGCGCGTTCGGCAGCCACTCGCCGTAGAACGCGTTCTCGCCCGTCGAGGGATCACGCGTGAACGCCACGCCCGTCGCGCTCGTGTCCCCGAGGTTGCCGAACACCATCGCCTGCACGTTGCACGCGGTGCCCCACTCCTCCGGGATGTCGTTCATCTTGCGGTAGGTCTTGGCGCGCTGGTTGTTCCAGCTGCGGAACACCGCCCCGATCGCTCCCCAGAGCTGCTCCTTGGGATCCGTCGGGAAGTCCTTGCCGCTCTCCTTCTTGACGATCCCCTTGAACACCTCGACGAGCGCCTTGAGATCAGCCGCCTCGATGTCCGAGTCCGGCACGACCTTCTTGAGCTCTTCCTTGTTGTACTTCGCGACGTCCACGCCCTTCTTCTTCGCCACCTGAAGACGGAGCGCGTCGAGATCGTGCTCGAACTTCTCCTTCTTGATCTCCAGCACGACGTCGGAATACATCGCGATGAACCGGCGGTAGGCGTCGTACGCGAACCGCGGATTGCCCGACTTCTTCGCAAGGGACTCGGCGATCGCGTCGTTGAGCCCGAGGTTGAGGATCGTGTCCATCATGCCGGGCATCGACGCCCGCGAGCCGGAACGCACGCTGAACAGCAGCGGATTCGCAGCGTCGCCGAACTTCTTGCCGAGCAGCTTCTCCACGCGCCCGAGCGCCTCTTCCACCTGCGCCGTGAGCCCGTCGGGATACTTGCTCCCGCTCGCGAAGTACGCCGTGCACACCTCGGTCGTGATGGTGAACCCCGGGGGCACGGGGATCCCCAGGTTCACCATCTCGGCCAGGTTCGCTCCCTTGCCGCCGAGAAGGTTCTTGTCCCCGGCGGATCCGTCGGCCTTGCCACCACCGAAAAAGTAGACGTGCTTGGACATGGATATCGACCTCACGTGAGTAGGTTGAAGTGCGCGACCCCCGAGCATCGCTCCGAGATGGCGCGCATGAGTCGCAATCGGTTCTCTCGGACGACCACGTCGTCCGTCATCACGAAGACACTCTCGAAGAAAGCTCCCAGAAGGGGTGCGAAGGCCGCAATCGCGGCGAACGCCGCCGGGAAGTCCCGCGCGTTCTGCGCCTGTCCCAGCTTCGAGTCAAGCTCGCCCAGGGCACGAAACACCGCGACTTCCGTTTCGTGCGCGTCCGCTGCCACAGTCCCGGGATCCCCAGGCTCCCCCGCCGGCGCGTCCTTCGCGATGTTCGTCGCTCGCTTGAATACCTCCCCCGCCTTCGACCGTACCGCCGGGTCCAACTCCGCCAACGCCATCACCCGATCCCGCACATCCACCGGCCGATCCGCCCCCGCAGCCAGACACGCGTCCACCACGTCCGCCGGATTCTTCTCCGTCAACACACCGCGCAGACGATCCCGGAAGAAGTCCGACAGCTTCGCCACCGCCTCGTCTCGCGAGAGGCTCAGCTTGCGCCCCGCAAGACCGTCGTACCCCTCCCCCACCGCCTCCCGAATCGATATCCCCCACCCCCGATCCAGCAGGATCCGGATCGACCCCAGACACGCACGACGCAGCGCATAGGGATCCGCTGCCCCCGTCGGGCTCAGCCCGATCGAAAAGCACCCGGCGAGGGTGTCCAGACGATCCGCCAACGCCACCAACCCCGCCGCATCCGTCGGCGGAGTCACGTCGCCCGCCCCCTTCGGCTGGTAGTGATCCCGAATCACATCGGCCACCGCCACGGGCCGCCCCTGACCCACCGCATACTCCCGCCCCATCTCCCCCTGAAGCTCCGGGAACTCCCCCACCATCAGCGTCGCCAGGTCGCACTTCGCCAGCCCCGCCCCCGCCTGCGCAGTCTGCACCGTCGCAGCATCGCAGCCCGCCAAAGTGCCCAGCTCCGGCACCAGACGCTCGATCCGCTCGACCTTGTCGAGCACGCTGCCCAGACGGTCCTGGAACACGATGCCCTTGAGCTGCTCGCGACGCTTCTCCAACGGGACCTTCATGTCCTCCTCGAAGAAAAACCGCGCGTCCGACAACCGCGCGCGCATCACGCGATCGTTGCCGCGTCGCACCTTGTCCGGCTGCTCCGCCGTGCCCGCGACCGCGAGGTAGACCGGCGCCAGCTTGCCGTCCTGCGTCCTCGCGCAGAAGTACCGCTGGTGCCCCTTCGCCACCGCCACGATCACCTGATCGGGGAGCTTCAGGAACCCATCCTCGAACCCGCCCACGATCACGTACGGCTCCTCGACCAGGAACAGGTTCTCGTGCACCAGGAAGTCGTCATCCACCAGCGTCAGCCCGCGCTCCGCACACGCCCCGCGCAGACGCTCCACCATGCTCCGCGATCGCTGCTCGACATCGACGATCACGTGGACCCGCTTCAGCGTCTCCACGTACTGCGAAGGATCCGCCAGCGCGATCTCTTCGTTGGCGAGGAACCTGTGCCCGCGCGTCTTGCGGCCGCTCTGCAGCCCCGCGAACTCGAAGGGCACGACCTCCGTGCCGAGCATCGCGACCAACCAGCGCACCGGACGACCGAAGGTCGCATCCAGGTCGCTCCAGCGCATCGACTTGCGGAACGGGATCGCCTTGATCACGTCGGCCAGCATCGGACCGAGCAGCTCGATCGCGGCGCGCCCCTTCTCCTCGCGGGTGCCCGCGACGTAGGCGCCCTTCGGAGTGTCCACGGTCTCGAGCTCGGAGGCCTTGCAGCCGATTTTCGCTGCGAAAGCGTGGGCCGCTTTGGTGGGCTGGCCATCCTTGTCGAACGCCACCTTCGCCGCCGGCCCCATCACCCGCTCGCTCAAGTCCGGCTGCTGCAGCGCCAGCCCCTCCACGCTCACCGCGAGCCTGCGGGGCGTGCCCAGGGAACGCATCGCCCCGTGCGACAGCCGCAACTGCGCCAGACGCTTGCGCAACAGCTCCGGAAGCGCCTCGAGCCCATTCTCTGCGTACGAGGCGGGAAGCTCCTCGACGCCGATCTCCACCAGGAATGTCTGCGTGTCCGACATGATACCTTTCGCCCGGCCGCCGGCTCGGGGGCGCACAACCTAGCAAAAACCGACGCCGCCTGCGCCCCCCTTCCATTCCCCCTCCCTCGGCTGGCATCCTCGCGCCTCTGTCCCGCTGCTCCCCAGCCAGATCCCCAGTTCGCCCGAGGTTTCCCATGCCCATCGCCTCCGTGAACCCCTGTACCGGTCTCCCCCTGCAGTCGTTCACCCCCCTGCACCCCGAGTTGCTCCATCACAAGCTCACCCTGGCTTCCCGCGCCTTCCAATCCTGGCGAGCAACCCCCGTCGCGCAACGCCTCCGCCCCCTCGCCTCCGCCGCCAGCTTGCTCGAGCGCGACGCAGAATCGCTCGCCCGCACCATGACACTCGAGATGGGCAAACCCCTCGCCGCCTCCATCGCCGAGGTCCGCAAGTGCGCCGTCGCATGCCGCTACTACGTGGACCATGCCGAACGCCTGCTCGCTGACGAACCCCACCCCTGCGGCGACGATCGCTGCTTCGTGCGTCATCAGCCCCTGGGGCCAATCCTCGCCGTCATGCCCTGGAACTTCCCCTTCTGGCAGGTGTTCCGCTTCCTCGCCCCCGCCCTGGCCGCCGGCAACGTCGGGCTGCTCAAACACGCGTCCAATGTCCCCCAATGCGCCGTGGCGATCGAAGACCTCCTCACGCAAGCCGGTCTCCCCGAAGGCGTCTTCCAAACCCTGCTCGTCCCCGCCGAACAGGTCGAGCCCATCCTCGCCGATCCCCGCGTCGCGGCAGCCACCGTGACAGGCAGCGTCCAAGCCGGCCGCGCCGTCGCTGCGCTCGCAGGCAAGTACCTCAAAAAGACCGTCCTCGAGCTCGGCGGCTCCGATCCCTTCGTCGTGCTGCCTTCCGCACGCATCGACGAGGCCGTCCGTGTCGCCGTCGAGGCCCGAATCATCAACAACGGCCAGTCGTGCATCGCCGCCAAGCGCTTCATCGTGGCGGAGCCCGTCTACGATGCGTTCCTGACGGGGTTCGTGGAGCGCATGCGCGCGCTCCGCGTGGGGGATCCGATGGACCCCGCGACCCGAATCGGCCCCCTGGCCACCGAAGCCGTGGTCGAGGAGCTCCAACGCCAGGTTTCGCAGAGCATCCACGCCGGAGCCCGCTGCCTGATCGGTGGCCGAAGGCTCGATCCACCCGGCTTCTTCTTCGAGCCGACGGTGCTGGATCGGATCCCCGAGGGGTGCCCGGCTTTCGATCGGGAGCTCTTCGGTCCGGTCGGATGCCTGTTCGCTGCGCGGGATCTCGATCACGCGATCGAGCTCGCCAACGCGACCCGGTTTGGCCTGGGCGCGAGCGTGTGGACCGAGAACCCGCAGGAAGCCGAAGCCCTCGTCGATCGCATCGAGGCCGGCATGGTCTTCGTCAACCGGATGGTCGTGTCCGATCCTCGGCTCCCCTTCGGAGGGATCAAGGAATCGGGCTACGGCAGAGAGCTTGCCGCACTCGGGCTCCGGGAGTTCGTGAACGCCAAGACGGTCGTGGTCCGGCGAGGTGAGTCCGCGATCGCGGGCGTGGCGCGGTAGTCGGCTTCCCAGCACGCCACTCCGCAGACTATCCTTCACTGCGGAGGTCCTTCATGCACCGCGAGGCTCGCTGTTCCGCAGCCGCTACCCCGTCCGTTCTTCGCCGCCTGAGGGCGGCTCTCGTCCTCTGTGCGCTGCCCGCCGCCGCGATCGGGGCGACCGTGACGCTCGCTCATGCGCAGGGTCAGCCCGCGACCACCAGTCCCGCACCGTCCGCTGCGCCGGGGCCTCTTCCCGCACAACCGACACCGGCTGCGACCGTGACCGGACCGGTGTGGCCGCAGCAGCCGCCCGCGGGCTACCCGACACCGCAACCCACCACGCAACCGGGCAAC
>JAKLDZ010000215.1 GCA_022703255.1 Myxococcota bacterium
GTCGTCATCGCAGGCAGCCACGAGGGTGGCGGCAGCGAGGGCAAGGCAGCGGGCTCGTAGGGGGCTCGGCACGGGCAACAGCTAGCGCGAACGTGGGGGCTTGTACAGGACGATGACCGGGGGGGCGGGACGGCGGGCGAGGATTGCCCCGTGCGGGAGGTGCGGCTATGCACCTGCGCCTCGGAGTCCCCGATCGCTCCAGCCCCCCGTCACGGGAGGGCCAGCCCGTGTAAGGAGTACCGCGTCATGACCGCAACGCTTCGCAAGATCGAGTTCTACAAGCACGACCTCGGCGCCGAGGAGCTTGCGTCGCTGCAGAAGACGCTCGGCTCGCTGTTTCTCACCACCGGGCCGCGGGTGGCGGAGTTCGAGCGGGGGCTGGGAGAGTACCTCGGCGTGCCCCACGTGGTCGGCGTGACGAGCTGCACCGAGGGGTTGATGCTGGCGCTGATGGCCTTCGGGGTCGGGGCGGGCGACGAGGTCATCACGACCCCGATGACGTTCATCGCGACGCCGAACTCGGCGTTGTACGTCGGGGCCACGCCGGTGTTCGTGGACGTGGACCCGCAGACCGCGCTGATCGATCCGGAGGCGGTGGAAGCTGCGATCACGCCGAAGACGAAGGCGATCATCGCGGTGCACCTGTACGGTCAGATGGCGGATGTGAAGCGGCTGCGGCAGATCGCGGACAAGCACCATCTGGTGCTGATCGAGGACTCGGCGCACGGGGTGGAGATGCGCAGGGACGGGGCGGCTCCGGGGCAGGTAGGGGATGCCGCGGTATTCAGCTTCTACGCGACGAAGACCATCACGAGCGGTGACGGCGGGGCCATCGCGGTGCGGGATCCAGCGATCGCGGAGCGCCTGAGGCGCTTGCGCAACCACGGCATGTCGAAGGACGCCGCGTCGCGCTACACGGGCAGCTACAAGCACTGGGACATGGTCGAGCTCGGCTACAAGTGCGGCCTGAGCGACCTCGACGCCGCGCTGCTGCTGCCGCAGCTCCCGAGGCTCGACAAGCGTTGCGCGAGCCGGGAAGCCGCGGTGCGCAAGTACGAGGAGCTGCTCACCGGCGTCGAGGGCATCCGTCTGTTGAAGTGGACCGGACGCAGCGCGCACCACCTGTTCACGTTCCTGGCGCCGCAGGGGCGTCGCGACGCGATGCTCGAAGCGCTGGGGGCGCGCAACATCGGCGTGGCGGTCAACTACCGGGCGGTCCACCTGCTCTCGTACTACCGCGAGCGCTTCGGCTTCAAACCTGGGGCGTTCCCCCAGGCGGAAGAGATCGGCGACCGGACGCTCACTCTCCCGCTCTACCCGTGGATCTCCCTCGACGACGTCGCGTACGTCGTCGGCCACGTCCGCGATGTCATCGCCGGTGCGGCATGACGAACTCCTGGCCTCCTTCGACGACGTGGAACACGTCACCGACCGAGCTCGCCATGGGGCGTTCCCAGGCCGAGCCCGCGCTCGTCTACTCCGTGGTCATCCCCGTCTTCAACGAGCAGGAGAACGTCGAGCGAGTCGTGGAGCGGGTCACCAAGGTCTTCGACGACATCGGCGAGTCGTACGAGATGGTGTTCGTCGACGACGGCAGTCGGGATCGGACGCCGGAGCTGCTGCGGTCGCTGTGCGACAGGTACCCGCAGATGCGCGCAGTGCGGTTTGCGCGCAACTTCGGGCAGGAAGCAGCGGTGCAGGCTGGGTACCTGTTCGCGCGGGGCAAGTGGATCGTGCAGATGGACGGCGATCTGCAGAACCCACCGGAAGAGGTGCACAAGCTGCTGGCGAAGCGCGACGAGGGCTGGGACATCGTCTACGGCGTTCGCACGGGACGTCGCGATCCGCTGTTCCGCAAGCTGGCCTCCGAGGGCATGCGCTGGACCATGCGTCGCATGCTGAAGATCGAGCTGCCGAAGGACATCTCGACCTTCCGCCTGATGAGGGCGTCCACCGCGAAGCTGCTGGCCAGCATGCCGGAGCGCAACAAGTTCCTGTCGGCGCTCGCTTGCTGGATCGGCGCGCGGTACACGAACGTCGACGTGGCCCACGCTGCCAGGGCGGCCGGAAGCACCAAGTACAACCTCGGCAAGCTCGTCAACAACACCTTCGACCTCGTCGTCGGCTTCTCCTCTCGCCCTCTGCGCCTCCTCGGAATGACCGGACTGCTCTTCGCGCTGCTCGGCTTCGGCCTCGGCGCCTGGGCCGTCATCGCCAAGATCGTCTGGGACACCATGATGGGGTGGTCGTCGATCTTCGCAGCAGTCGTCACCCTCGGAGGCATGCAGCTCGCCGCCATCAGCCTCATCGGCGAGTACGTGGCGCGCATCTTCGTCCAGACCCAGCAGCGTCCCCTGTTCATGGTGGCCGAGCACATGGGGCGCGCCGGCAAGCGAGGGGCCGCGTGCGAAGGCGATGCCGTGAGCGCGTCCCGTCCCGTCGACGGCGACGGCACCAATTGCGCGGCGGAGCACGAGAGCTCCGCGGCGAACGCCCCATCCTGATTCCCAGGAGAGCACACCTTGTCCAGACACGTCTTCATCGTCGGTTGCGGCTTCCCGCAGCTCGGACTCATCCGCGTGGCCAGGAGCCTCGGCTTCGAGGTCACGGGCGCGGACCTCAACCCGCAGGCGATCGGGGTCCCGCTCGTGGACCACTTCGTGCGCGCGTCCACGGGGGATGCGGATGCCATCTCCGACGCGTTCAAGGCATCGGGCGCCAGGGGCATCGCCACGAGCGGCTCGGAGCTCGCTCTCACGATCACGGCCGCCGCAGCGCACAGGCTCGGGCTGCCGTTCTATGCGGATCCCGACACGGTGCACCGCTGCCAGGCGAAGGACGCGATGCGAGCGGGCTACGGCGAGGCGGGGCTCCCGGTGCCGCGCTTCGCCGGCTGCGCCGGGTTCGATCAGGCCGCGCAGTTCGTGGCCGAGGTCGGCCTTCCCGTGGTGATCAAGCCCGCTCACGGCTGGGGCCAGCGCGGCGTCTCGCGCGTCGATCTCCCCCATGAGCTGGCCCCCGCGGTGCATCGCGCCTGCTCCCAGTCCCATGGCGGGGGAGGTTGCGTGGTCGAGGAGTTCCTTTCGGGTCACGAAGTATCCGTCAACGGGTGGGTGGAGGACGGCGAGCTGGTCGCCTACTGCGTGACCGACCGCGAGGTCTTCCCCGGGACCGCACCGCTCGGCGTGATGCAGAGCGAGGTGTACCCGAGCGTGCTCGATGCCGCCTCGGTCGAGCGAGCGGTCGACGCTGCGCGGCGTGGCGCCAGGGCCTTGGGGCACCGGAGAGGCCCGTGCTACTCCCAGGTTGCCGTGAGTCCCGAGCGCGCAGTGCTCTTCGAGACGGCGGCGCGTCTGGGCGGAGGATTCGACGCTGACGTGACCCGTCTCGCCAGCGGGGTCGATCTGTACGCGAGGCTGCTCGGCGTGGCATTCGAAGACGACGCGCTGGAGCGGTCGGGGCGCGCAGACCGTGCGCAGCCGGCGCTGGTGCGCTTCCTGCGCCCGGAGCCTGGGCTTCTGCGCGCCATCGAAGGACTGGATCGGGCTCGGGCCATGGACGGCATCGTGGACGCGGTGGTCTACCCGGCCATCGGCGCCGAGGTGCCTGGGCTCGTCGACGCGTCCAAGCGCGTGGGCCACATTCTCGCGATCGGCGCGACGCGCGAAGAAGCGGTGGCGCGGGCCGACGCAGCGCAGGCTGCGATCCGTCTGATCGTGGACCCGGTCGCGAGGGTGTGAGGCCGATGGCAGAGGGGCACACCCTCGCAGGCTCCTCGCGGCGCGGATGGCTCTCCGCTGCGGCGAAGATCGCCGTGTCGATCGCGCTGGTGGCGCTGATCCTCTGGAAGGTCCCCGTGCGGCCGGCCCTCGCTTCGGTGGCCGCGTTGTCGCCCCTCACCATCCTGCTGGTCGTCGCGCTCTCCTTCCTGTTCGTCGCGATCGCGGCCTTCCGCTGGCAGACGGCGTTGCGCTGGATCGGTGCGCGGCAGTCGTTCCGCGCGCTGTTCGCCGACGTGCTGGTGTCGATGGCCTACAACATGCTGCTTCCGACCAACATCGGCGGCGACGTCGTCCGGGCGCTGCGCTGCGCCAAGCGCCTCGAGCAGCCCCACCAGGCCTGGTCGAGCACGATCTTCGAGCGTCTCGTCGGGCTCGTCGCCCTCGTGCTGCTCGCCGTGCCGGGGGTCATCATGGCGCCCGGACGGGTGCGGGAGATCGCGATTGCGGTGGGCGTGTGCGCGGTGATCGGGCTCGCGTTCGTGGTCTTCGCACACACACCGTTCCGGATCGCGGGCAAGCTGCTCGCTTCGCGGGCTCCGTCGGTTGCAGGGGCGGGAGAGCGGATCGCCCGGGATCTGTCGGGGCCCCTCGCGACCCTGCGCGCCCGTCTGGTGATGATGGCCTGGTCGGTGGTCTACCAGGTCGTCGGGCTCGGTATCCTCGCCGTCGTGGTCCTGGACTGGGGGCAACCGGAGATGGTGTGGGCGATCCTCGGGGCGATCCCCTTGGCCCTCGTCCTCACGCTGCTGCCCGTCTCCATCGCGGGAATCGGCGTGCGCGAATCGCTCTTCGTCGTCCTGCTCGGGCGGTTCGGCATGGCATCCGATCGCGCGCTGTCGCTCGCGGTGGTATGGCTCGGCTCCGCCCTGCTCACCGCGTTCGCGGGGGTAGTGGTGCTGCTGATCGAGTCGGCACGACGTCCCGCCGCGCCGACGGGCGCCGACGACGCACGAGGCGAGGCTCGATGATACCGCGCACGAAGGTCAACTACGGACTCCGCGATCTCGCGCGGGCGCTGGTCACCCGGGAGGGGACGAGCTCGCAGCGCGACGCGCTGCTGGGTGCGCTTCGCGGGTGGATGGGGCACGAACGCCTGGCACTGGCGCCTTCCGGTCGCGGCGCCCTCTTCGCGATCCTGTCCACCACCGACCGCCCCGACGTCGTCGTCCCCGCCTATACGTGCAAGGCGGTCGTCGAAGCCGCCGTTCTCGCGGGAAAGAACGTCCGGTACGTGGACTGCGCAGAGGGCGACTTCAACCTCGATGCGCGCGCGCTCGAGGGGGTGGTCGACGACCGTTGCGTGGTGATCGCGACCCACCAGTTCGGCATCCCGTGCGACATCGAGCGCATCGTTGCGCTGTGCCGTGAGCGGGGCGCGCTGGTGGTGGAGGATGCTGCGCCCGCGCTGGGGACGCGCGTGGCGGGGCGCCCAGTGGGCACGTTCGGCGACGTCGGGTTCTTCAGCTTCGACTCGACGAAGCTGATCACCGTGCCGATGAAGGGTGGGCTGATCGTTGCGCAAGAACAGGCCTGGTTCGAGCGGATCGCGCAGAAGCTCGAGGCGCTGGAGCCGATGCCGGCCCGGCACAAGCTGGAGCTTCTGACCCAGGCGGCAGCGATGCTGCTCATCGAGAGCGAGCCCGCCTACCGGGTGTTCCACTGGCTCATGTTCGACAGGCGAGGCCGGTACACCAACGACGGTCCCGGGCTCGACGTGCGCAAGACTGCGTTCTACCGCTACGCGTTCGCCGAGTGGCAGGCTTCGATCGCGCGGGCGCAGATCGAGCGCATCGACGAGATCGTCGAGCAGCGTCGGAGGGTGTACGCGCGCCTGCGGGGCGGGCTGGAGGGGTGCAGGTCCTTCGAGCTTCCGCCGCAAGACGATCAGGGGAGCTGGGCATGCATCCGGTTTCCGATCCGCGTAAGGGGCGACAAGCTCGACTTCTACCGGCGCGGCGTGCGCCGCGGAGTCGACTTCGCCTTCAGCTTCACGTTCCTTGCGGAGCCCGGGCGGTTCCCCCACGCGGACCGTCTCGCCGCCGCCGTGCTCGACATCCCGTTCTACTTCAAGCTCTCGGAGCGCGAGCTGCGCGAGACCATCGCCAGGCTCCGCTCGATCGACGAAGAGGTGAGCCGTGAAGGTCAGTAGTCCCTTGGCCATGATCCGCAATCGTCTGCAGCGCGAGCGCATCTACTGCACCGCCGAGTACTGGGACGCGAAGGCGACCGAGCACGCGGGGGATGCGGCGTCGATGTGGCCCAACAACAACCTCAACGCGCTGTACTACGAGGAGATCGCCGAGACCTACGCGAGCAAGCTGCCGGACTTCTCGGGGTTGGAAGTCCTCGAGGTCGGGTGCGGAACCGGACGCAACACGAAGTTCCTTGCCGACCGCGGCGCGAAGGTGACCGGGGTGGACTTCTCGGAGAAGGCCATCGCGCGAGCTCGGGAGCGTTTCCACGGCGAACCGCCCGTCTTCCGGGTGCAGTCGATCTTCGAGATCGAAGACGACGGCGTGTTCGATCTGGCGGTGTCGTGGGGGACGCTCACGATCGCGTGTCGCGAGCGAGCGCAGCTCGAGGATGTGATGCGGAGGCTGCGTCGTGCGCTGAAGCCCGGGGGACGGGTTCTGTTGCTGGAGCCGATCCACAAGGGACCGCTGCACCGCGTGCTGAAGATGCGGGAGCGGGAGTTCCTCGCGGTGATGCGGGGAGCGGGGTTCCGGATCGACGACGTGCACCACATGCACTTCTGGCCCGCGAGGCTCGCGTTGGCGTTCGTGCCCTGGCCTGAGTCGGTGACGCGGCCAGTGTACTTCGGCGGCCAGTGGGTGATGAAGCACCTGCTGCGTCAGCGCAGGGGCGGGGACTACCAGGCCATCCTCGCCACCAACCCGGCGTGAGCGCAGCGATGGCGAGCCTGCTCGCGCGCGTGCGCGCTTTCGTGCTGCTGGAGTCGACCGGGCTGACGCTCGCGTTTTGGACTGCGGTGTTGCTGCAGTCGCTGGCGTTCCTGCTCTGCCCGTACCCGCCGATGATCGACTACCCGCAGCACGTCGCCATGGGCGCGGTGTTCCACCGGATGCTCGATCGGAGCGCGCCGGAGTGGCAGATCTTCGAGACCAACCTGTTCACGTACAACGCGGGATTCCCCACGGTGCTCGCGTACTTGTGCTACCTGTTCCGCCCCGAGCTGGCCGGACGGGTGCTGTTCTCTTTCTATCCGATCCTCTGGGCCTCGGCGGCGCTTGCATTCTGCGACCTGGCGAAGCGTCCGCGCTGGTACGCCGCCCTCGCCATCCCGATCGCGTTCCACTTCACCGCGGGCTGGGGCTTCGCCAACTACGTCCTCACTCTCCCCGTCGCCCTGCTCGCCTTCGCCGGCTGGGTCCGCATCGCCGAAGGCTCTCGCAGCCGTCTGCTGTTGGGTGCCGTGATAGCCACCACGCTGGCCGTCGCCTACACCCACGTGCTCGTGACCCTGTCCATCTGCATCTGCGTGGGCGTCGTGGGGCTCGAGCGGCTCCTGCGGCAATCCGACGACCGCATCGCGGATCGCATCCGGAGCCTCGTGGTGCCCGCGATCGTCATGGTGCCGGCGGTGGCCTACTCGCTCGCGGCGTGGTGGTGGGCTCGCAAGACCTCGCACACGTTCTGGGAGCACGCGTGGGCCGACGGCATGGACGAGCCGGCGTGGCAGAAGATGCGCTATCTGGTCTACAACCTGAGCGGCAACTTCCTCGACCACTCGGATCAGAACCTGACGATCGCCGCGGCCGGCATTGGGGTTGCCGTGTGGATCTATGCGTTCCGAGCAGGATGGGAGCCGCGCATGCGGCGCCTCGCGATCGTGTTCTTCGCGTTGTATCTGGTGGTTCCCAAGGTGATGCTGGGCACCTTCCACATCTACATCCGGCTGCTGCCGATCGCAGCGATCTTCGCGGTAGCTGCGCTCCCGGTGGTGCGCGACGGCGTGCGCTGGCTTGCGGTCGCGGCGGTGTCGATTGCGGTGGTGAGTGGCGGGAACCTGCTGCACAAGTTCCTCACGATCCCCGAGGTGGACGACGCGATGGCGATCATCGACGACATCCCGGAGGGGCGCGCGGTGATTGGGGTGACGTGGGATCCGAAGCCGGCGGGGTGGTACCGCGAGATCTGGGTGCACCTGCCGGCGATCTACCAGGCGCGTCGTCGAGGGCTCATCGCCTACACCTTCGCGCGCAACGAAAGCCCTCCGATCCGCTATCAGGCCGGCAAGGAGCCTCTGCGGCCCCCGGGCGGGTTCGAGTGGAACGGCTCGCTGTACGACGTCCACCAGCCGTATGCGCGCAAGTTCGACACCGTCCTGGTGCGCGGGTGGATCGATCCCACTTCCGGTCGCGCCATCGAGGATCCCGCGCCCTACGTGTTCAAGGACCTCGCGTCGTACATGCCGCTGATGTCGCGTCGGGGACGCTTCTTCCTGTACGACGCATCGGTGCTCGGGCGGATGGCGGAGGGGGGCGCGAGCGCTTTGCCGGCAGTGGGGGAATGACCTCCCTCGGCCCGGCTCAGAGCCTCCCCTCGTCGACCACGCGCACGGACACCAGGCGCTGCGGCTTCACGACGAGCTTCGTCGGATCGCACCAGCCGCCGGCGGATAGCGGCTGCATGGGAACCGGGACGAGGCCGAGCTCGTAGGCGCACACTCGCCCCGCTCCGCCCAGGTAGAGCCCTGGCAGCTTCTCGTACATCCCGTTGCTGCCGATCTTGCCCGGGCTCGCCTCGAGACGTGTCGGGCGGGACTTGCTCCCGTCGTATTCCACCACGCGCGCATCGACCTCGAGCGCGAAGCGCATCGCCCGCGCACCGGGCGGGATGCGGAGGTGCTTCGAGCGCAGCCCCGCGGCGAGCTCCGACGCGACACGATTCCATGCGGGCGTCGCACCGTCGGAGCGGGAAACGCCAACCCACACCGAGCCGTTCGATCCGACCGTCACCTCGAAGATCGCCTTGCCGGTGACCGGAGCGCTGTCGCCGTGAGCTGCGGCCTGGAGCTCCGAGACGATGGCTCCCCCGCGACCGAGACCCAGCTCTCGGTCGTGCTGGTCGAGGGCGTCGCGCAGCCCGCCGGCCGTGGCTTCCCCGCGCTCGACGCCGGGATCCTTGCGGGAGGCGAGCTGGGGCGCGAGGCGCCAGGAGAGAGCGGAACCGACGCCGAGATCGGCCGCAGGCGGCCGAGAGGGGAGAGCGCCGCTGCGAGCGGGGTTCAGGGACCAGGTACCCGACGAGGACGACGATAGTGATTCGGCACCCGAACCATCGCGAGCGGAGGGGAGACCCTCTCGCGAGGAGGGGACACCATCGGGAGTGGAGGGGAGCCCATCGCCAGCGGAGGGGCGACCTGCGTCGTTGGCGTCTCCGGGGGGCAGATCGCGAGAGCCGCGGCTGCGTGGTTCGAGCTGCGATGCCCGTGCGACGCGCGGATCGGCAGAGGAGCCCGGCGGGAGCGTGGCATCGGGAGGAGTGTCCTGGGGTGAGCCCGTCCAGTCGACCTCGATGGTGGAATCCGGTTCATGCGCCTGCGGAACGGGGCAGGGGAGCTCGATTCGGGCAGCGGTGGACCAGGTTCGGGCAGCGGTGGACCAGGCGACGGCGAGCGACGCGGCGTGCAGCGCCAGGGCGCCTGCCACGAAGAGGGAGGAGCGAGTCCACTCGCGCACGAGCCGATGATACCAGCAGATGGCAGCAGATCGACATCGTGACCGGGGATCGGTCCCCCCCCCCAAAATCCCGGCCCCCCCAAAATCCCGGCCCCCCCAAAATCCCGGCCC
>JAKLDZ010000216.1 GCA_022703255.1 Myxococcota bacterium
CACGGAGAGGTCGCCCTCCAGATAGTCGCCGAGCGCCCGCTGCAGCTTCTGCCGCGCGTGGTGCAGCCTCGACATGATCGTGCCCTTGGAGACCTTCATCGCCTGGGCCATCTCCTCGTAGGACAGCCCCTCCACCTCGCGCATCAGGCGCTCGTCGGCCTCTTCGTAGGCGCCGGTCAGCTTGTTGAGCAGGCGCTCGGAACGGGTCCACGCAGTGACGTTCTCCACGTAGCGCTCGAACAGCCCGCCGTATTGCGACTCGTCCACCAGCCCGGAGGCGCTGCGCACCTCCTCCTCCCACGCGTCGAGCAGACGCTGCCGCAGCAGCGCGCGGAAGCCCTCGTGGTCGTGATACCCCCCCTCGGCCTTCTCCTCACGCAACCACGCGAACTGGCTCACGCGCGTGCACAGCTCGTCGAGCTCGTCGAGCACCGCGAGCGGCGAGAGGCACCGGTACCTCGGGCTCTGCGACGCGTCGAGCACCAGACCGCGGATCTCCCGGGGGCTCGCGCCGAGGATCCCTTCGTAGATCGAACGCGCACGCCCTTCGTCGTACAGCTCGCGGATCGAAGCGCGCAGCAGGTTGGCCTGATCGATCCCGAAGCGCGCCGGGACCTGTCCGGTGGCGAGCAGATCGGCCTTCTCGATCGCGGTCAGCGACGTCGCGATCTCCTTGAGCTCGCCGGAGTAGGCGTCGGCTTCCGGGGCCATCATGCGCGTGAGCACGGCGAACATCGCGGCGATGCGCGTCGCGTGCGGCGCCACGTGGCGTTGCACCTGCGAGGCTACCTGCACGTCGTAGATCTTCTGCTCGTCGGCGTAGCTGAGAAGGTACGGCGTGCGCACCAGCTCGAGACGTCCGCGGAAGCTGGGGAACTCGGGGTGCTCGCGGAAGGCTGCGAGGTGGATCTCGTTGGCGCTGCCGATCATGACGCAGTTGAGCTGCAGGTTCTGGTGCGACAGCGCGACCTCACCGGTTTCGACGGAGAGCTGCAGGTACTTGAACGTGTCGAGGGGGCGCTTGAGCAGGTCGCTGAACTCGAGGACGCCGCCCGAAGCGTCGACCAGCTCGCCGTACGCCTCGAACAGCGTGGTGGCCTGCAACGCGGTGGGGAGGGCGCCGAGGGACTGATCGGCGGTGACCTGGCGCTCGGCGGCATCGACGGACATCTGGGGGCCGAGGGTGACGGCGCCCACGCGATAACGTCGTGATACGAAGTATCGTTCGACCTGCACGTGGCGCAGAACCTCGCTGAGCGATCCCTGGTAGCGGTTGAGCAGCGCCTCGAACACCTGCTGGTTCTTGTGGGCAAGCTGGCCGCGAAGCAGCCACTGCGGTGGGCGACCGTCGAGCTCGCTGCTGGCGTACAGCTCGTCGAGCAGCGCCCGACGCTGCTCCACCGGAAGGAGGAACAGCGGGTGGTCCCGCACCTCGATCACGAGGCGTGCGTCGATCTCGCTGTCTGCCAGGTGCGCATACGACTCGCCCGAAACGTTCGGACGCGGCTCGCGACCGTCGCGAAATCCCAGGGATCCCTTCACGGTCTTGGTGCTCGGGAAGATCCAGTGGAACCGGTACAACGGACCCTGGTCGAGGGTGCTGTAGTTCTCCAGGGCACGCATGACGCACGCGGCAAGCGTGCTCTTGGAGGAGCCGTTGGGACCGTGCGTCAGAATGACCCGGTTCGGACGCCCTTCGCGGACGAAGTTGCACAGAGACCGGTACACCTCCGCCTGCACGTCTTCCTGTCCCACCAGGGCGTCGCGGCGCGCGTCGGGTCCGTCTTCCCAGGGGAGGTCGAACAGGTTCCATCGACGCACGGTTCCCCAGGGTTTGCCCACCTCCGTGGTGCCATAGAAGTCGAACATGTCCCGCACGTAGGTCGCGGCGTCGCGTCCGTAGAGCTGTGGGGCAGTCGCGAACAGGTCGAGGTACTCGCCGAACGACAGCAGCAGTCGGCCCTTGCGAAACTGCTCCTCGTATCCGGCGGTGATGCCTTCGAGACGCTTGCGCGCGAGGTTCGATCGTTGCTGTTGGTCCATGACCCGCAGAGCCTAGCACCGTGGGTCGGCGTCCATCACCCCCCCCGGTGGGGCGACGGACTGCGCTGCCGATCGGAGCCGCATGGCTCCGCCATTGTGCCGCCCTCCGCACCGTCGTAGGCTCGGCTGCCCGGGACACGCGGAGACCCTCCCATGACGCCCCTTCGCTCCCTCGCCTATTCCGCCGCGCGCAAGCTCCTGTCCGGCCTTCCCCTGCCCATCGCCACCCCCGTCGAGCTCGTGCGTGCCGCCGATGGCACCACCTCCCGCCCCCTCGCCTTCAAGCGTATCGCCCTCGCGGGCAAGGGCGCCGCCGACGCCGACCTGCTCGTCCGTCATCTCGAGGAAGCCGGCGCACGGGTCGAAGGCCCGGGCGATTCGCCCGCCGACGTCGTCATCGGGTTCCTCCCGGAGCGCGCCGGCGCAGAGGACCTCGCCGGACTCTATGCGATGCTCCACGGACGCGTCGACACGCTGCACGACCGCGGTCGCGTGCTGCTCATGGTCCGTTCCGGAGCCCCGATCGTGACCGGGGGCGTCAACGCCTTCGTGCGATCGCTGGCGCGCGAGCTGGGCGGAAGAGGAACCACGGTCAACGCGGTCGTGAGTCAGGAGCTGGAGCTCGCATCGCCGATCGTGGCGTTCCTCGCATCCGAACGGGCGAGCTACGTGTCCGGGCAGACGTGGACCCTGCACGCCGGTGCGATCCCGGTGCAGGTGCCGTCGCCCGGCCCCAGGCTCGCGGTCGTGACGGGTGCGGCGCAAGGCATCGGCGAGTCGATCGTGCGGGTGCTGGCGGCGAACGGCTACCGCATCGCGCTGCTCGATCTCGAGTCCCAGACCTCGGCCGGTCGTTCGCTCTGCGACGCAATCGGCGGCGAGCCTGCGGGGATGGCGTTCCACGCTTGCGACGTGCGTGACACCGAGCAGGTGGCGCGGGTGCTGGAGACCGCGCGTGCGGCGTCGCCCATGGGAATGATCGACCTGTTGGTGAACAACGCCGGGATCACGCGCGATCGGACGTTCCGCAAGATGACGCCGCAGGAGTGGGCGGAGGTACACGCGGTGGACCTGGCGGCGGTGGTGGGGGTGACGCGCAGCGCGCAGCCTCTGCTCGCCCCCTCGGCGCGGGTGGTCAACGTCGCCTCGGTGTCCGGGCTCGCGGGCAACTTCGGCCAGACCAACTACGCCTGCGCGAAGGGCGCGGTGGTGGGCTACACCGCCCAGGTGGCACGGGAGCTCGAGCCGCGGGGAATCGCCGTCACCGCTGTGGCGCCCGGGCTCATCGAGACCGCGATGACCCACGCGATTCCTGCGCTGCAACGAGAGGTGGCCGCGCAGATGACGAGCCTGGCCCAGATCGGGTTGCCGCAGGACGTGGCGATGGTGGTGGAGCTGCTGGGGCGCCGGGAGGCGTGGCCGTTGCGGGGGCAGGCGGTGCGGGTGGACGGCGGCATGTTCTTCGGCTCCTGACCAAGAAGAACGCGCTGCGTCATTTTCGTGCTTTACGCCCCGAGGCTGCACGGGCAAATGGTGAATCCATAAGCCCCGTGCGTCCGGTCCGGGCGGGGCTGCACCGCGACCACGGCCGGGAGGCGAGGGAGATCACGATGGGTTCCAACTTCTTCCTGGACAACGACGACCTGCGTTTCCATTTCGAGAATGTCGTCGAGTGGGGCGAGATTGCCGACCTGGCGGAGAACGGCTTCAAGCTGCCCGACGGGCACGCGAACCTCGAAGAGGCGAAGGAGTTCTATCGCAACGTGGTCGAGGCGGTGGGGGAGTACTCCGCGGACTTCATCGCGCCGCGGGCGCACCTCATCGACACGCAGGGGATTCGGCTGGTCGACGGGCAGGTGGAGTTCGGCAAGGCGTTGCAGGAGGTGTTTGACGGGCTCAAGGAGCGGGAGCTGTACGGCATGGCCACGCCGCGGGAGCTTGGGGGGAGCAACTGCCCGATGGCGGTGTTCTTCACGGCGGCGGAGGTCATCGCGCGGGCGGATGTGTCGGTGATGACGCACTTCGGCTTCCACGGGGCGATCGCGCTGGCGCTCATGCTCTACGCTGCGAAGGAAGGCGCGATGAAGTACGGCCCCGAGGGGGTGACCTCGGTGCGCTGGGAATCGGCCATCCGCGAGCTTGCCGCGGGCACCGTGTGCGGCGCGATGGACCTCACCGAGCCCGATGCCGGCAGCGATCTCGGCAGGATCCGCATGCGGGCGGTGCGTCGCGACGCCAAGTGGTACCTCACCGGCGAGAAGATCTTCATCACGGCCGGCTACGCGCAGCACCACCTGGTGCTGGCGAAGACCGAGGAGGGGAGCGCGGACGATCCGAACGCGCTCAAGAAGCTGAGCCTGTTCCTGGTGCCGCGCAGGATCGAGCGCGACGGCAAGACGATCGAGAACATCCGGATCACGAAGGTGGAGGAGAAGCTGGGTCACCATGGATCGGCGACCTGCTCCCTGGAGTTCGAGGAGTCCGAGGGCGAGCTGGTCGGCCAGGTGAACCAGGGCTTCGAGCTCATGCTCATGCTCATGAACAGCGCGCGGCTCGGCGTCGGCTTCGAAGCCGTCGGCCTCTCCGAAAAAGCCTACCGCATGGCACGCGAGTTCGCCTCCCAGCGCAAAACCATGGGCCAGCTCATCGAACGCCACCCCGTCGTCGCCGAGCTCCTCATGGACATGCAGCTCGACATCGCGGCCGCACGCGCTCTGAACTACGACGCCGTCAACGCCGTCGAAGTCTCGACCCGCCTCGAGATGATGCTCGCCGTCGCTCCCCCCAAGGATCCCGAACAGCTGCGCAAGCTGCAACGCAGGCTCTCGAGCACCAAGCGTCGCGCAAGGCTCCTCACCCCGCTCGTCAAGTACATGAGCAGCGAGAACGCCGTGCGCATCGCGCGTGACGGAATGCAGATCCACGGCGGCATCGGCTACATCTCCGAGATGGGGGCCGACAAGCTGCTGCGCGACTCGCTCGTGCTCACGGTCTACGAGGGGACCTCGCAGATCCAGGCGCTCATGTCCCTGAAGGACAACATGACCCAGGCGCTGCGCAAGCCCGCGCTGTTCGCCCGCGAGGCCGCCCGCGCCCGCCTCATGGCGAGCACGGCGTCCGGCGAAACCCATCGGCTCTACTACAAGGCCGAAGCCTCCGTGTACCAGTCGATCATGACCATCCTGGCGCGCGTGGCCTCCGACAAGCTCAAGCGCACCGTCGCCGAAAAGGGCTGGAGCGACGTCTCCGACTTCGTGAAGATGAGCACCTGGGATCCGAAGCGCGACTTCGCCCCGGCGCTGCTGCACGCCGAGCGCTTCGCCAAGGCCTTCTCCCAGGTCGCTGCCGCACGCATCCTGCTCGACCAGGCCGACAAGTTCCCCGAGCGCCGCAAGCTCGCCGACCGCTACATCCGACGCATGGCTCCTCGCGTCGCTGCGCTGACCGACGTCGTCCACTCCGGCGCGGCCGAGGTCTTCGAGTTCATCGCCGAGCTGTAGGCTCACGCTCTTTGCACACACTCGGCACGCACGAACCGCGTCCCCGCCCCTCGCGGGCGCTCGTGCGGGCCGATCGTTCCCCTATGCACCGGCACTCTTCGCCCCGCCCTCGGGGCAACGAAACCTGCTGCATAACCCCCACCGTCACGCTAGGGTCCGCGTCATGGGCCACCCCACGCCCCTCGACGCGCGCGCGCTGTTGAGCCGCCTGATCCTGCACGCGAACGAAGGCGTGCCGTGGGTGGACTTCTTCTCGAACATCTCCCAGACGCTCCTGGACTCCACGGGTTGCGACGCGATCGAGGTGCTCTTGCAGGAGTCCACGCACGCGTACCGCTGCCTGCTCAGTCGCAAGGACGGCTTCCACTTCGAGCGCCAGCAGCACCGTGGCGACGTGCGCACGGCGCAGGCGGACTCGGCGATCGACGCCATCCGGCGGAACATCTCCCCGGCCTGTTTCGATCCGACGGACCGCGGGAGCTTCTTCGCGGCCGACGTCCAGTCCCGCCCGGGTTCCCGCTCCCTCGCGATGATCCCCCTCGTCGTCGGCCTCGACCGTCTCGGCGTGGTCCAGCTCCACAGTGAACGGCCCGGGTTCTTCGACCACGAGAACATCGCCACCTTCGAGGCGATGGCCGACGCCCTCGCCGTCGCCTTGATGTACCACCGTGCCCAGTGGGGAAGCCGCGAGCGTGTCAAGGAGCTGAGCTGTCTGTCCGCCCTCGCACAGCTCGCGGATGAGCCCGATCTCGCGCTCGACGACATCCTGCGTCGCATCGCGGAGCTGCTCCCGTCGGGATGGCAGTACCCAGCGGTCTGCTCTGCGGTGATCCGTCTCGACGGCGCCGAGTACGCCTCGGCCGGACGCGCTCCCTGGGTGGACCAGATGCAGGCGGAGCTGTTCGTCGGCTCCGAGCGCCACGGGGAGATCGTGGTCGGCTACGCGGAGAAGCGCCCCGAGTTCGACGAAGGGCCCTTCCTGCGCGAGGAGCGCCATCTGATCGACGAGGCCTCGCGACAGATCGGGATGATCGTGAACCGCAGGCAAACGGACGAGGAGCGCAACCGTCTGCAGGATCAGCTGCGGCATTCGGATCGTCTGGCGACGATCGGGCAGCTCGCAGCGGGTGTGGCGCACGAGCTCAACGAGCCGTTGGGGGCGGTGATCGGCTTTGCGCAGCTTGCCAAGAAGGCGCCCCGGCTTCCTCGCCAGGCCTCCCAGGACATCGACCGCATCGTGAAGGCCGCGCTGCACGCCCGCGAGGTGGTCAAGAAGCTGATGATCTTCGGGCGCCAGACGCCGCCGCAGAAGTCGTTGGTGAACATCAACCGCCTGGTGGACGACGGCCTGGACTTCGTGCGCGCGCGCTGCGATTCCGAGGGGATCGAGCTCGATCTGAAGCTCGCGAGCAACCTGCCGCCGATCGTCGCCGACCCCAGCCAGCTCCACCAGGTGCTCGTCAACCTCGTGGTCAACGCGGTCCAGGCGACCACGCCCCCCGGACGCATCCTCATCTCCACGAGTGTGTCGCCGGGCTTCGTCCACCTCGCGGTCGAAGATCAGGGTGCCGGGATGAGCGCAGAGGTGATCAAGCAGATCTTCCTGCCGTTCTTCACGACCAAGCAGGTCGGCCACGGCACCGGCCTCGGCCTCGCCGTCGTCCACGGCATCGTCACCTCGCACGGAGGTTCCATCCACGTCGACTCCGCCCTGGGCAAGGGCACCCGATTCGACGTGCGGCTACCCGTATCAGCACAGGAGCAAGCGACATGACCCGCAACGCACCGAAGGAGCGCATCCTCGCCGTCGACGATTCCCCCGACACGCTGGAGGTGCTTCGTCGGAACCTCACCTCGCACGGCTACCAGGTCCTCACGGTCCAGAGTGTCGCCGAGGCGGTCCACGTCCTCGAGCACGACCCCATCGACGTCGTCGTCACCGACCTGAAGATGCCGGGCGCCTCGGGCCTCGAGTTGGTGCGTCATGTCCGCGAGAACCTCAAGAACACCGAGGTGCTCATGATCACCGGCTACCCCACCGTCGAAGGCGCGGTCGAGGCGGTGAAGAGCGGCGCCAACGACTACCTCGCCAAGCCGTTCACCGACGACGAGCTGCTCGCGGCGGTGCGCAAGGCGTTCGACAAGCTCAAGGCGCGGATCGCGATGCAGTCCTCGCCGCGCGCCGGCTCCTACGCGTCCCCCGCCATCGCAGGCGAGTGCGAGGCCATCCGCGTCGTCCAGCACGCAGTCGCCAAGGCCGCGGACAGCCTCGTGCCCGTGCTGCTCAGCGGCGAGCGTGGCGTGGGCAAGCAGCTCATCGCGCGGGCGATCCACTACGCATCCGCGCGCGCCTCGGCGCCCTTCGTGGTCGCGAGCTGCGCGGGCATCCCCGCGAGCCGTCTCGCCGACGAGCTCTTCGGCGCCGCCGACACCGCGGGGCGCGGGCTCGTCCATGCGGCGCGCGGCGGCACGCTCTATCTCGAGGAGATCGCGGGAGCCTCGCAGGACGTCCAGCAGGCCATCGCTCGGCTGTTGCGCGACAAGGAGCTCCCCTCCCCTGCCCTCGGCGCGGCCCCGGACGTGCGCGTGATCGCTTCGAGCAGCCGGGATCTGCGACAGCTCGTGTCGCGCGGGCAGTTCCGCGAGGACCTGCTCTACGCCGTCAGCGTGATCGAGATCGGCCTTCCGCCGCTGCGCGATCGCGGCGACGACATCCTGCTGCTGGCGCGCCACTTCGCGTTCGAAGCCGCCACCGCCCACGGACGTCCCGAGCCACGCTTCTCCGATCGTTCGCTGCAGGTGCTGCGCAACCACTCGTGGCCCGGCAACCTGCAGGAGCTCGACAACACCGTCAAGCGCCTGGTGGTCATGGCCGACGAAGGCCTCATCGACGTCCCCGACATGCCCTCGCTCATGCGCTTCTCGGCGCTGCGCGAGCGTGGGCTCGACCGGTCGCTGGCCGACATCGAGGCCGAGCACATCCAGGCCGTGCTCGCCAGCGTCAACGGCAACCAGACCCGCGCGGCCGAGATCCTCGGCATCGACCGCAAGACCCTGCGCGAGAAGATCAAGCGTCTGCGCAGCCAGGCCGCGGCCCGCGGCTGAGCCCCCTCTCCCCTCCGCGCCTCGACTTCGACCTCAGCTGTAGCGCCCTCGCACCTGGTTCCAGCGGATCTGAACCAGATCCGTGAACATCCGGGTGGAGTCCGACAGCATGCCGACCTTCGAGCCCTCGACATGGCTCCACACGACCGGCAGCTCGAGCAGGCGAAGCCCGAGCTTGCGTGCCACGAACAGCACTTCGGCGTCGAAGCCGAAACCGTCGATGCGCTGGCGCTCGAAGACCGGCAGCGCGCGATCCCGACGGAAGGCCTTGAACCCGCACTGGGTGTCCTTGTACGGCAGCCCCACGATGCCGCGCATGAGCACGTTGAAGGTCCGCCCCGCGGTCTCCCGGAACACCGACTGGCGCACCGGGATCACCGAGTCGGACAGGGCCCGCGAGGCGAACACGACGTCGTAGTCGTCGGTCTCGATCGGACGAATCAGCTTGTCCGCTTCCTCGATCGGCGCCGACAGGTCGGCGTCGGTGAACAGCGCGATGTGCCCCCGGGCCTGGAAGATCCCGTTGCGCACGCTGTAGCCCTTGCCCCGGTTGCCCGGGTTCTCCACCACCCGCAGCTCCACACCGGCCGCGCGGAAGGCCTCCGTCTCCGCTCGCGCAACCTCGCTGGTCCGATCGCGCGACCCGTCGTTCACGACCACGACCTCCCGCTCGTAGTCCTTCGAGGCCAGGAAGGAACGGATGCGCTCGAGGCTTGCCCCGAGACGCTTTTCCTCGTTGTAGCTGGGGATGATGATCGAAAGGTGCATGGTTGTCTCGCCCGCCCGACTCGCGGCAACCGTTCGAGCGCGCTCGTCCTAGCATTGCCCCTCACCGGCGAGAACCCCCCCCGGGGAACCCCAGGGCGAGCGCACCATCCCACCGATCGCACTTTGTGGTTCCGTGTGCGTTTGTTCTTACTTTGTGCGATCAAAGTG
>JAKLDZ010000217.1 GCA_022703255.1 Myxococcota bacterium
CCCATGCGACACCCTTCCATTGCCCGCTCGCTGATCGCCGTCGGCGCCCTCGTCCTCGCTTCCGGCGCGTGCTCGTCCGATGACGTGATCTTTCGGAACGCGAACGACATCAATGGTCCCCGGGGCCCCGGATACTGGGACGGCTACTACTGCGAGTGGGAAGGCGACGCTGTGAAGCGGTCGGCGTATCCGGACTACCCGGGGCAGTCCGCGAGCCCTTCGACCGTCACGACGGCGGCGCTGCAGGAGGCGGATCTCGACGCGCTGCTCGCCCAGGCGAAGTCCGACGCCATCGGCTGGGTCGACTACTATGCCAAGACACTCGCCTTCAACGTGGAGCTGCGCACATCGTGCACGCTCCGTTGCGAGGAGGAGAACAGCCTCGGAGGCGGCTACTACGACGATTCCGCTCCGACCGCGGAATCGGCGGGCAGCGCGGGCAGCGCAGGCAGCGCGGGCAAGGGCGGAGCCTCGGGGAGCGGTGGAAGCGGGGGGAGCGGGCCGGAGTGCACGCCACGCAACTGCGCGCAGATCGGCGCGACCTGCGGGACCGCGCCCGACGGGTGCGGCGGGAAGATCCAGTGCGGCACGTGCGCTTCGGGACAGACCTGCGGCGGCGGAGGCACCAACAAGTGCGGCACCAACCCGTGCTCGCCCAAGACCTGCACGCAGCTCGGCGCGTCGTGCGGCCTGGCTTCCGACAGTTGCGCCAGCGTCGTGGACTGCGGCGGATGCCCGGCCCCCGCCACCTGTGGCGGTACGGGGGTCGCCAACCAGTGCGGCTGTGCACCGAAGACCTGCGCGCAGCTCGGTGCATCGTGCGGCAGCGTGCCCGACGGATGCGGCGGCAAGGTGGACTGCGGGACCTGTCCTTCCGGAGAGGTGTGCGGCGGCGAGGGGACTGCGAACCACTGCGGCCAGGGGACGTGCACGCCCAAGACATGTGCGCAGCTGCAGGCTTCTTGCGGCTACGTGTCGGACGGGTGCAGCAAGGCGGTGGACTGTGGCACCTGCACGGCGCCTGCGGTGTGCGGCGGGACGGGCGTTGCGAACCAGTGCGGATGTGCGGCCAAGACCTGTGCGCAGCTCGGGATATCGTGTGGAACCATCGCCGACGGTTGCGGCAAGCAGATCGACTGCGGCGGATGCGGACAGGGCGAGACGTGCGGAGGCGGGGGGATCGCAGGGCGCTGCGGATGTGCCTGTACGCTGCAGCACGCCACCACCTCGTGCGCGGCGGGGGTCTGCACGATCGAGAGCTGCGAGAAGGACTGGGCGGACTGCGACGGGGACTTCGCGAACGGCTGCGAGGCCCATGTGGTGGACGACCCGCTGCACTGCGGCCAATGCGGAAAGCAGTGCTCATTCCCCCACGCCGGCTCGACCTGCATGAGCGGCACGTGCGTCATCGGCGCGTGCGATCTGGGCTGGTCGGACTGCGACTTCAGTCCGACCAACGGGTGCGAGGTCAACACGGACTCCGACCCACTGCAGTGCGGATCGTGCGGGCACGCGTGCTCGACGGCCGGTGGAACGCCGCAGTGCTGGGGAGGAGCGTGCGGCATTGCGTGCACCGGCGCGTGGGGAGACTGCAACACGAACGCGGCTGACGGTTGCGAGACGGATCTGACCAACGACACGCACCACTGCGGGAGCTGTTCCACGGACTGCACGAGCCCGATGCCGTCGGGGGTTTCGGCAGCCGCGTGCAAGTCGGGCGCCTGCTCCGTGACCTCGTGCAACAGCGGCGCCTACAACCAGAATGGTTCGTATGCCGACGGATGCGAGTGTGTCGCCGACGTCCACCCCGGCGCGTGCGGAGGTGCCGAGGCGATCCAGCCCACCCCCATCCCGCTTCTCGGCTCTGCGCAGGTCGCAGGGAACCTCGTTCCCAACGGCAACAGCGACTGGTACGTGGCCCGCTTCGCCGGCAAGAACACCTGCAGCTACCACCCGCGCATCGAGCTGGTGGATCTGTCCGGCACCGGCAACATCCGGATCGAGGTGACCTCGGACTGCTCCGCTACGCACCTCGCATGCAGCGAGGGAGGCAACTCGACGGCCGCCACGATCTGGGAGTTCACCTACTCGGCGCAGTGCGGGACCTCCGGCGTGATCGATCCGACCAAGCAGGCCTCCTGGCCTGAGATCGTCTACGTGCGCGTCTTCTCCACCGGCGCGGCCAGCCCCACCTGCCTCCCCTACTCCCTGAAGCTCTCCAACTGACTCCCTCTCACTTCGACGGAGGCAGCAGGACGTCGAGCCCCGCCTCCGCCAGCAGCATGGCAAGCCGCATCAACGGAAGCCCGACGATGGCGGAGTGATCGATCCCCTCGATCCGCTCGAACAGTGCGATCCCGCACGACTCCACCCGGTATGCGCCTGCGCAATCGAACGGGCGATCCCGCATCGCGTAGCCCTCGAGCTGCCGTCGATCGAGCTTCCGCATCGTCATCCGGTGGACGTCGAGGTCCGTTCGCGCCACCCCCGTCTTGGTGTCGAGCACGCACGTGCCGGTCAGCAACCGATGGGTCTTGCCCGCAAGCGAAGCCAGCTGATCCACCGCCGCTTCGAAAGAACCGGGCTTCCCCAGAATCCTCCCATCGACCTCCGCGCACTGGTCCGAGCCCACCACCAGGGAGCCCGGGAATGCGTCGAGCACGGCGCGCGCCTTGGCCTCTGCGAGCCGCACGACGAGCTCATCCGGGCGGATCCCTTCGCGCTTGAACGGGGTCTCGTCGAGTCGGGGATCGACGATCTCGAAGGGGAATCCAAGCCGTTCGAGCAGGGATCTGCGATGCGGGGAAGTGGAAGCGAGCACGAGGCGCATGGGCCGTTGCATACAGGAGCTGCGGGGCGACGGGTATTGTCGTGCCGCGATACATCACGACGCGGCCGGTATTGCCCCGGAGGAGACGATGCGGCACCATGCGCGACTCGTATCCCCTCGCCGGAAGTTCCGATGGAGAAGAGCGAACGACGCGCGCAAATCCTGAGCCGGGCCAAGGACGTCTTCGCCCGGCACGGCTACCACGCCGCCACGGTCGAGGACATCGTGGCCTCCGCGGGCGTGGCGCGGGGCACCTTCTACCTGTACTTCGAGGACAAGCGCGCCGTCTTCGCCGAGCTCATCGAGCGCTTCCTCACCCGGATGCACCTGACCATCCAGCACATCGACACCTCCGATCCCCGCCGATCCGTCGCCTCCCAGGTGCGAGGCAATATCCAGCGCATCCTCGGACTGTTCCTGCACGACCGTGCGATGACCAAGATCCTGCTCACCGATGCGCTGGGGCTCGACGCGGAGTTCGATCGCAAGCTGCGCGCGGTCTATGACGAGATCTACAACCTGCTGGCCGAGAGCCTGGGGGATGGCCAGCAGCTCGGCATCGTGGCGGCCGGAGACACCCGCGTGCTCGCCTGGCTCACCGGCGGCGCCCTCAAGGAGCTGCTCTATCAGAGCGTCTCCGGCCAGTCCGCCGAGCCCGACGTCGAACGCCTCACCGACCAGGTCTTCGAGTTCCTTCGGGGCGGCTACCTGCGTCTGTCCGATTCCCCTCCTGCCGCGTCCTGACCTGCACTCGCCTCCCGAACTTGCCCCACCGGCCATCCCGATCTGCTATTTTCCGGCCGTGCGACTCACCACCATCCTGCCCGCGCTCGTCCTGTTCCCCCTGCTCGTTGCCTCCCCGGGCTGCCGCCCGGAGCACAAGGAGTTCGTCACGAGCGTCACGCTCAACCGCATCTCCGTGGTCGAGCGCGACGACAAGGGCACCCCGATCAGCACGGATGTCGAGGTCCGCTGGAAGGAGTGTCCGGGCGACCAGCTCCAGCTCATGCGCAGCGGCAAGGAGTTCTCCGAATGCATGAAGAAGCACAAGCCGGGCGAGACCGTCGTGGTCAAGGTGCTGTGGGAGTGGGACGAGCACGGCCACTACGACTGGCACATGATCGACGTGGGTGGCTGTCCGGCGCCGCCGGTCGATGACGACGATTCGTCGTTCGATCAGATCCAGGAGTGCGTGCCTTCGATCCAGCACGATGCGGTGGTCGGGTTCCACTGCGATCGCGTGCCCGAGGGTGAGCTGCTCGAGAAGTGCCCCTGGTTCCGCCGTCAGTAGCTGCCCTCTCCCCCCCTCACGACCGCCCTTGCCCGCAAGAACGCTCGTCGCGCGTTGCGAAACGCGACCAGACCGTCGCGTCGCGTCACCGGATGCCGCAACGGTGGGGTGAAACGAACGTCAGAGCAGGCAGACCGCGGCCATGATGACCGCCGTGACCGGGGGGATGATCCACTTGCCGAGCTTGAACAGCAGCGGGATGTGCTTGGGGTCGAAGACGAACCATGCCCACGTCGCGAAGATGTTCATCAGCAGGCAGATGTAGACGCCGAGCATGAGCTTGTCGGCGCGCGTGAGATACGCCGTGGCCGGCAGCGATTGTGTCAACGTGAAGTGGAAGATCACCGCGGCGGCGAGCATCGGCGAGCTCGCATTGGAGCGCACCTCGAGTTCCTCGCGCGGGAGCCAGAGTCCGGTCAGCGAAATGAGCACGATCACGAACGCCGGAACGTAGACGCTGAAGATCGCGCTCGTGGCGAAGCGCCGGATGCCCAGGATGAAGTGATAGCGTCCGTAGTACAGGTCGTCGTTGTCGAAGCGATCCGGATAGGCGTGGTTCAGGATGCGCGCCTCGAAGTCTTCGATCAGCCACCCCGGGATGTTGAACCCGGCGTCGAGGTTCGTGTGCGCCTGATCCGGAATCAGATTCACCACGTCGTTGCCGTTCCCGTTCTCCTCGATCTCGATCTCCAGATCCTGCTTGTCGAACGGGTACTCGCGCAAATCGGGCATCGCCGAGAACGTGCCGCGCATGTGGAACATCTTGAACGTCGGCGTGTCGGCCACGACCTCCTTGTCCTCGATCTTGCCGTTGGTGAAGTCCGGATCGAGCTCCGGCATCGGCTTCTCCGACGTGTACGTCAGGTAGAACTCGGCGTCGAACGACCCCTCGATGATGTTGTAGTTGCGCAGCCGGGTCATCAGGAAGCCGACCTTGACCTGGGCGGGACCGCCGTAGCGGGGATCGGCGAACGGCGACTTGTAGGGGCCTTCGGTGTGGTAGGGCACACCGCCTTTGGGGCCGAGCTCCGCGTAGGACAGCCCCTTGGGGCCCTTGGTCTCCTCCTGCTTCTCTTCCGCCTTGGGCGGTGGAGCAAGCTGTGGGGACGCGCTCGCGGAGGCCGCGACCGCTGGCGCTGCGGCCACGACCGGGGCGGTCTTGTTCACCGGGGCGGCCCGTGTTTGCGCCTGCGACACGCGCGAGGCGAACACGTATCCGCCGAGCAGGAAGACCACCAGCAGCGAGAGCAACTGCAAGGGAGACGACAGGATGCGGGACACCGGATTGGACGACCGGAACTTCATGGCCGGTCAGACTATGGCCATCCGGGGCGTTTGCGAAGGGGGCAGGGGGATCCTTCGGCCAGGCCCATCCGGAGCCCGGCGCAGGGGAGCTCGGGCGGCCGCCACCGCTCTGGAACCACCTCGCTTCTCCCTGCATCCAACCTCCCGACCCGCAGGATCAGCACGGGGTTCTTCAGGGAGACTGGAGATGGCGGACACTTCTTTCCTGGACCTGGCCTGGAGCTCGCCCGTCGACGAAGACGAGGCGCTTCGTCGTATCGGCGGAGACAAAGAGGTGCTCGTCGACGTCATCGGGGCGTTCCTCGAGACCTACGTCGAGAGCATGAACGACATCCAGCGTGCGGTGCGATCGGGCGGCGAGGACCTGTCCTTCACGGTGCACCGCTTCAAGGGTGCGCTGGCCCAGCTCGCCGCACATCCCGCGCTCGACGCGGCGCGCAAGCTGGAGGATGCCGCGGTCAGCCGTCCCGGTGACATCGAGTCGCGTTTCGCGGTGCTCCGGTTCGAGACCGATCGCCTCGCGCCCGCGTTGCGACGGCTGGCCTCGCGGCTCAGCTAGACGCTCCGCTCCTGGGCGACTCCGCCTTCGTACCCCGGCGGACCTTGCCTCGTGGCGCCTCCGGAGATAGCAGGGTCTTCGTGCCCCGCCCCTCGATCCCGTCCCCCCTGCGAGCCCCGCTGCGAGCCTCCGGCCTCGCAGTCTCCACCCTCGCTCGTCTCGGCGCCGTGACCGCCCACCAGGCCCTCGTCCCGCACGCCGACCGCGACGCCGTCTTCGATCGCCACATGCGCTCCTGGTGCCACGCATTGCTTTCGATGTTCGGCGTTCGTGTGGAGGTGACCCCGTCCCCCCCCTCCAAACCGGCGGGCTCCCGCCTCGTGGTGGCGAACCATCGATCCCCGGCCGACATCATCGTGCTCCTGTCGCTGTTCGGCGGGCAGTTCCTCAGCACGGCGGGCGTCGCATCCTGGCCGATCCTGGGCGCTGCCGCCCGCAAGGCAGGCACGATCTTCGTCGAGCGCGAGCGGGGCTCCAGTGGCGCCTCCGCGATCCGCACGATGCGACGGCGTCTCAAGGAAGGCGCGACCATGCTCGTGTTTCCCGAGGGGACCACGTTCGCCGGCGACGAAGTGCGTCCGTTCATGCTCGGTGCGCTGAGTGCCGCGAAGGGGCTCGAGGTCGAGATCGTCCCGGTGGGACTCGCCTACGATCCCGGCGCGGAGTGGGTGGACGAGCCCTTCGCCGCGTACCTGAAACGCATCGCATCGCGCCCCAACGCCACGGTGGCGGTGCGCATCGGCTCTCTCTCGCGCCCCGGCAAAGGCGAGGACACGGCGGCGTTGTCCCAACGCCTGCGCACGGAGATCCAGGGCCTGGTCACCGCGGCCCGAAGCGATCACGACCGCGCGACCCGACTCAGCTGAGTCGGGAGTCTCGACGCGTTGGACGCGGTGGGGCCCGCGCTAGCGCCTGGTCTGCAGGATCAACGCGACCGCGAGGACCGAGAACGCCATCGCGCACGAGACGTAGGCGAAGATCGCGTGGCCCTTCCCTTCGCACCCCGGGTTGCGACGGATCGTGCGGTGGCCGAGGATCGCGGTCGCGAGCGCCGGCGTGATCCCGACCAGGAGGGTGAGCGCCGTGGTGATGAGAATGCCGCGCAGCTTCATCCATTGGGGGAAGCCGGCATAGGCGTACGGAAACAGGTAGAACGCCCAGGTGAACGGGATCAGGCCGAGATACCCGGAGGTCAACGCGGCCTTCGAGCGCCGCAGACTCGGCGCAGCGCTTCGGCTCCCATCCGTCACGGCTCCGGGCTCCGCCGCCTGAGCTGCTGCTGCCTGCGGAACTTCAGCCGCAGGGGCCTGCTCGACAGGGGACTCTGACTGGACCTCGGCGGGAGCCTGCATCGCGCCTTCGTCTGCATCGGCCGCCGCGCCCTGTCAATCCGAAGCACCGGCCAGCTCCTCGCGCCCCTGGCCCGGCGTCGTTGCCTCCGCCCCAACGATCGCCTCGAACACCCGATCCGTCGGCCTCACGCGGTACAGAAGGCTCCGGGCCGGGGCCTCCGCCATGATCCCCTCCCAGGTCCTGCGCCGAGGGCGCTTCATCTGGTCAAACAAGCCATACGGGAAGCCGGTGATGGGATCGGTGGCCTCCACGAAGATCGCGTGCTGGTGGATGAGGCCGTCGCGCTTGCGGCCTTGGATCGCCACGACGTCGGCAGCACGGAACAGCTCGGAGTGTTCCGCCAGGAACTCGAAGAACATCGTTCGTTCCCCGAACTGTATCCGCTCCGCCCCCTCGAATCGCCGCGTCTCGAACAGCTCCGGGTGCTTCGAGGCGAACTGCTCGAAGGCGAGCACCCCCCGACGGTTCACGATGCCGTACGTGTCGAAGTCGAGCCCGCCCGTCACGCGGCGCGGCGCCTCGCCCCGCGCGGTGAACCACGTCCCCGACGCCCGCTCGTAGGTGTCCAGCACGAGATCGACACAGACCTGCGGCGGCCACGCACGCCCCGAAGCGTCGTACACCGCGTACGATACGCCATCGTAGGAGAAGTACGGCTGCTTGCGACGATAGGCGTTCCACCACACTGGCCGGAGCTTGCCGTCGAGCTCGGCGTGCTTCACCCCCTCCGGACGATCGAACCGGAGCGCTTCGTCCACAGCTCGATCCACGGCCTGCTCGATCCGCGGAAGCGCGCGCAGGTGCTTGGACCGCTCCGCCCGCCATGCATCCAGGCTCTTGCGCGTGGCCTCCGATGCCTCGAGGCACCCGAGCTGCACACCGGCGCCTTGCGTGTCGAGCCTCGCCCTCACCTTCCAGTCGCCGTACTGCAGGTCGGCAACGAGAGCCTGCTCGGTGCGATGCACGATCGCGGCCTTCGTGAAGCCCTGCTCGACGGCGAGAGCCCTGAGGTCGCGGTGCAGCGGTGCAGCGAGCCCCTGCTCGTCGGTTGCGAAGCGATCGCCGAACAGGAGCTCCGCCGGGCTTCCCTGCTGCGGTCCCTCCGCGTAGCGGTACTCCAGCATCCGCGACGGACAGGTTGCCGTCGCGCACTTCGCTCCGCGCACTGGAGCGCGCACGAGCCGCTGGGCCTGTGCGCGTCGCATCAGCCAGAGCTCGTCGCTCTGGAACAGATCCGGAAGCCTGAGGTTCGCCACGAGGGCGAGCGCGTCGAGGGGCTCGGCGGCGTAGACGTAGCCTTCCGGCAGCAGCAGCGTGCGCAGCGCTTCGGGTTCACGCGCGAGCTTCTTCGACACCGCTATCACCCTCGAGCCCGCAGGTCCGCGGTCGAGCAGCTCGCGGAGCGGGCGCAACGGCTCGGGGAGCGCGTCGGGAGCGGGGCGACGAGGTTCGCGCACGAAGACCATCGGCTCGCCGCGCGCGCGGCCGAGGACGTGGACACGGAGGCGATCGAACTGCGGTGCGCCGGGGAGGGAGGGGAGCTGGAGGAGCCTGGCGATGCTCGCCGAGCACGACGTGTCGATCTCCGCGGACGGCGTAGCGCCGGCGGGCATCGTCCCGTGATGCGTGGTGGCTGACGGGATCGGCGGGGGCTCCGAGGCCGCTCTCCGGCCGCAGGATCCCGAGGAGCCGAGGCTCAGGGTCAAGCACAGGAAGACGGCGTTCCTCGTCGCGATCATGCTTGTCGTCGTCCGAACGATCAACGCCGCACCCGGCGGCCCGAATCCTGACATTCCGAACTCGATCCCAGGGTACGCGATCGGGCCCTGCGTCGCACTGGGCGGACGCGCAGCGTCGCGTCATGCGAACAAGGCCGCACCACCTTCGTGAGGGTGCTATGCTTCCTAGCGCCGTGCAAAGGTTCCATGCGTTTGTCACAGGCGCGATCGCCACGGTAGCCCTCCTTGCCGGAGCGTGCGCCGTTGGAGGCGTCGATGACCACGCGACCAACGAGTCGCACTCCAGAGGCGGAGGTGCTGGCGAGGGCGGTTCATCGGCCGGCGCCGCGGGCAACGCGGGAACGGCGGGCTCCTCGACGGGGACCGGTGGAAGCACCGCCGACGCAGCGACGGGTGCATGCGATCCGGGCGCGGTCAACCCCC
>JAKLDZ010000218.1 GCA_022703255.1 Myxococcota bacterium
CGTCGTCATCGCTGCACCCCACGAACGTCAGACAAGACAGGGCCGCAAGAGAGAAGAACAAGGTTCTCATGGGCGCGATGGTGACACGCGGAAACGTGTCCGACAACCCGCTGCGCGGGTTGCGTCGCGGCGCAACTCGGAACACCGATTGCTGCGAAGGGAGATGATCGGCATGCTGCGCCGATGCTGCTGCCCCTCCTCGCCCTCGCTGCCGGCGCCGTCATGCTGTACTTCGGTGCCGAATGGCTCGTGCGCGGATCGAGCGGGTTGGCGCGCGCCCTGGGTATCCCCGCCTTCGCGATCGGACTGACGGTCGTCGCCTACGGCACCTCGGCTCCGGAGCTGATTGTCGGCATCCTGGCGGCGTGGGAAGACCGCGGTGCGATCGCACTCGGCAACGCGGTCGGCTCCAACATCGCCAACTTCGGACTGATCCTCGGTGCCACGGCGCTCATCCGTCCGACCGAAGTGCAAGGCGGTCTCCTGCGTCGGGAGATCCCGGCGCTGCTCCTGACGACCGCAGTCGTCCCGCTGTTTCTTCTCAACGGGGTCATCGGCCGCGTCGAGGGAGCGGTCCTCATGGTGGCAGCCATCGTGTGGACGTGGATGTCGCTGCGAAGCGGACGAAGAGCTGAGATCGTGTCCGATGCGGAACCGCACGATCGTCGCTCGAAGCCCGCCGTGCTCGTCGCCATCTCGATCGGCGGACTGATTGTGCTCCTGCTCGGTGGCAAGCTGCTCGTCGATGGCGCGACGAGCATCGCTCGCGCTCTCGGGTGGAGCGAGCGCATCATCGGCCTGACGATCGTCGCGGTCGGCACATCTCTTCCCGAGCTCGCCACCTCGCTCATTGCTGCCTTCCGGAAACAGTCCGCGCTCGCCGTCGGCAACGTGGTGGGGTCCAACCTCTTCAACGTGATGATGGTGCTGGGAGCGACCGCAGTCGTCCGACCGATACGTTCCTCGCTGCGGGACGGGGCTGTGGATCTGGTGGTGCTGGTCGTCATGACGGTCGTCGCGTCGGTGATGATGCGCACCGAGCGGCGTATCGGACGGCTGGAAGGCGGGCTTCTGGCTGCGGGCTATGTCGCGTTCCTCGTGGCGCTGGCCCTTCTCCCCGCTGCGCCCTGACCGCAATCGAGTCGACGGTGGAGGCGCGGACAGCCCACGGTCCCGGTGCGATTGAGGATTCTCGCGATCTCGCGCGATACGCACCGAATTCGCGTGCGGTGATCCGGGCATCTGATCGAGCGGCCAGCGTGCCGGATGACGACGGGGCACATCGCCGGTACCATCCCGCGCATGCGCAACGACCATGGGCGTGCAGGGGATGTCGTAGCGGTGCGTCGTCGTGTCACCTTCAAGGGTTCGCACGGACCTGGTGCCACACCGGAGTCCGGGGGAACCGTCGGACGCGGAGCTTGTCCGCAACACATCATGAAACATTCCCGCGTTCGGATCGGGGCGCTGCTCCCGTTGGCGCTGCTCCTGGCCTTGATATGCATGCTCTCCTGCGGCCCGGCGGAGCGGCCGCTCGCACCCCGCTCGCAGACCTGGGCAGAGCTTCGGGCGGTGCGCGGGGAGGTGACCGTAGCCGGTCCTGGGGAATCCAAGCGGGCGTTGTATCCGCGGGAGCGGCTGGTGGACGGGGCCGAGATCGAGGTGCCGCAAGACGGGTTGGCGTGGCTTCGTCGCGATGGGGGGGCAACGCTGCTGGTTCGGGGCCCGGGGAAGCTGACGCTACGGCAGGACGCGTTGCTGGTCGATCAGGGGAGGATCTTCATCGACTCGCCCGGAGACACGGTGACGGCGATCGAGACGAAGCAGGGGATGCTGCACCTGGTTCGGGTGCGCGCGAGCCTGGACGTCGCTGCGCAGGGGACGACGGAGGCGTATGTCCTATCGGGCGAGGTTCGCACGGATCGCGGAGGCCAGGCCGAGGCCGGGCAACGGCTGACGCTCAAGGGGACCGGGACCGCGGTGCAGGCGGTCACGGCGCCGATGGTTGCGTGGGAGGACTGGACCGGGGGACTCGCGACGACCGATCGCTCCGCGTCCCCTCCCCCCTTCGGTGTGGGGACCGTGGGGGCACGGAGCCCCGGAGACAGAGGGGCGCCGCGCTTCCCGCTCGCGATCCAGCGCATGGACGTGCGCGTGGCGATCGACGGCGACCTTGCGGTGACCGAGGTGGACGAGGTGTTCTTCAACCCGGCTTCGGACAAGGTCGAGGGGATCTACCAGTTCCGCACGCCGCAGGGCGCGACGATGTCGCGATTCGGCGTGGACCGCGACGGCGTGGTGGTGTGGGGGCGCGTGAAGGAGAAGACCGCGGCCGCCGCACAATACCAGGCGAACGTCTACCAGGGCTCGACCGAAGACCCGGCGCTGCTCGAGTGGGACGCACCCGGGGTGTACCGCGCGAGGCTTTACCCGATCGGACCGGGGGAGACGCGTCGCGTCGTGGTTCGTTACACCCAGTGGCTCGAGCGCAGCGGAAAGCGCGGGGAACGGCGTCACTACGTGTTCCCGATGGCCGCCGAAGGCAGCGAGGGATCGCTGCCGCACATCGAGTTCTTCGGAGCGACCTTCGATCTGCAGCGCGCGCTCGCGCGCGAGGTCCGCACCGGCATGCGTGGGGTTCACAAGAGCGGCGAGGTGATCGTGCGCGCGCACGATCTCGTTCCGCGATCGGACCTGTCGTTGGAGCTGTTCGACGAGGGGCGCAGCGCGACGCGCGTGTACCGCGCGCCGCACGTACCGGACCTCGAGGTGCTTCCGCCGGACCAGCGCCAGGAGGCCAGGGTCAAGGCGAGCGACGAGAAAGACTACGTCATGGTGCCGATCCGGGCCGTCGACGTCCCCAAGGTCCAGGGCGGGCTCGACCTCGTGATCGTCGTGGATGCCTCGGCCGCCACCGACGCCGCCTCGCTCGCGCTGTCGCGTGCCACGGTCGGCGCGCTGCTAGCGCACATGGGCGGCGATGACCGCGCGGTCGTGTGGGCGGGCGATGCAGGGCTCCGTCCGGTTGCCCCGGGATGGAACGGGTTCCGAAAGGTCGATGACGAGCTGCGTCGCGTCGCGGCGACCGGATTGGCGAGCATCGAGCGGGGCGGAGCGACGGACCTGGGCGCGATGATTGCCCAGGCAGCGGGACAGCTTCAGTCGAACCGTCGCGGCGCGGTGATCTACGTGGGCGACGGCAGGCCGACGGTCGGAGAGCTGGCGATCGCGGACCTGCGCGAGCGGCTGGGCAAGCTCGCTCGTCCGGTGCGCATCTTCGGGCTCGGCATCGGCGACGGCGCGGACCTTGGGATCCTGGAAGCGCTCGCACGCGGCGGCTTCGCGGAGCGCGTCACCGACGGCGCCGGGGCAGCACGCACGGCGTTGCGTTTGCTCGAGGTCGCCGAGCGTGCCGCCTGGCTCGGCGTGAAGATCGATCTGGGGACCACGGTCGAGCGCGTGTACCCGCGCGAGATGAGCACGTTGGTGTCCGACGAGACGGTGTTCGTGCTGGGGCGTCTCGCGGGGAAGATGCCGCTGCAGGTGACGGTCACGACGCCCGCGGGGCCGAAGACCGTGCGGCTCGATGCCAAGGGGATCGACGATCGCGGAGATCTTCGCGGCCGATGGGCCGCGGGTCGATTGCAGCAGATGCTCGACGAAGGGACCGGGCGTGCAGCGATCGTGGATCTCGGCGTGCGTTATGGGGTGATCACGCCGGTCACGTCGCTATACGTGCCGACGCGTCGCGAGATGAGCGAGGACGAGGTCAACGAGCTGGAGCGGCGCAAGCGGCGGGAGCACTCGCGCCGCAGCGGGGAGTCGGACAAGGAGTATGCGACGGCGCCGCTGATCACGGTGGGAATGACGGGATGCCGCAAGAAGGAGCGCGTCAGCACGGAGGACTCGGAGCTCGTGGCTGCCGGAGCTGCGGACAACAAGGAAGGCGGCACGGGCACGCGCGCGAAGGGCGAGGAGGGTTCCATGGGGAACCCCAAGGGGGGCGAGTCCGCCAAGCGCTACGCCGTGGCCGGTCCGAAGGACGCGCCCGATCCCCACGTGGCCCGCTCCGGGGCACTCCGAGAGGCCCAGGAGTTCGGGATGATCGGCCTGCTCAACACGGGGGCAGGAGGCGATCCGAACGCTCCCTCGGCGCCGTGGGGACGCGACGATTCGACGGCACTCCTGCAGGACCAGGCGATGCCCGCGGCTGCTGCGCCGGCTGCGAAGAGTGATGGGAAGTCCTCCGGCTCCGCCGACGGGACGAAGACCGCTGATGCCTTCGGAGCCGGCGGGCTCGCGCTGTCGGGGATTGGCGAAGGTGGCGGCGGCCGGGGCGAGGGGATGGGCCTCGGTGCCATCGGGACGATGGGCAAGGGTGCAGGGACGGGGACCGGACAGGGTTTCGGGTCCGGGCACGGGCGGCTTGGTGGCTCGCACAAGAACTCGGTTCCGGTGGTGCGCATGGGGGCGACGACGATGGCCGGGAGCGGTCTGCCGTCCGAGGTGATCCAGCGCATCGTGCGCCAGAACTACGGCCGGTTCCGGCTCTGCTACGAGACGGGGCTGCGCAACAACCCGAACCTCCAAGGGCGCGTCCAGACCCGGTTCACGATCGACAAGACCGGCACCGTGCGTCAGGTGGCCAATGGGGGCTCGGATCTCCCTGACGCCTCGGTCGTTCAATGCGTGGTGCGCGCCTTCAACGGGCTGTCGTTCCCGCAGCCGGACTCCGGTGCGGAGATCTCGGTGATGTACCCGATCATGTTCTCGCCGGGCGACGACGCGACGCCTGCGGAGCGCAAGGAGGATCTCGCCTCGCGTCCCGCGGAGCTCCTCGCCAAGCCGGCACCGGTGCGGGTGGTCATCACCGTCGACGGGTTGCCTCATGTGCGCATCCCGTGCTCGGCCGCAGCTTCGCTTCCGTTCCAGGAGCGCGTCACGCTCTGGCGCGAGCGGCTATCGGGCGTGGTGGGAAATCCGGTGGGAGTCGCCGGGGTCTACGCGACGGCGATTCGCAACTGCGAAGCGCCGACCTGGAGAGAGCGGGCGCGGCTGCTTTCGCTGATGCTCGACGTGCTTCCGAAGGTGGCGAACCGGGTGGCGTTGTGGAGGACGTTTGCGCACACGCCGACGGTGGCGGACGCGCTGTATCGCGACATGCTCGCGCGGGTGCACACGCCGAACGACATGCGGGAGCTTCACAAGGCGCTCGGGCTGAAGGTGATCGACAAGGGCACGCTGGAGAAGCTGCTGCGTGACACGAAGGAACCGGCGGATCGAGTGGCGAAGCTGCGCAAGCTCACGGTGGAATGGCCCGACGACTTCGCGCTGGCGCTTGCCCTGATCGACGCGTTGGAGGACGCGAAGGACGACGCGGGGGCGAGGGAGGCTGCGAGGAAGCTGCGATCGCGCGCGGATGCGGACGCGCACGTGCGCACGGAGCTCGGAGAGCTGTATCTGCGGCTGGCGTCGCGCGCGCCGAACAAGGACCAGGCCGCGATGGACGAAGCGGAAGCGCGGCGGACCTTCGGCGAGATCGTGGAGTTCGCGCCCGAGGAGCCGATCGCCCGGCGGAGGCTCGGCGATCTGCTGCGCGCGCACGGGTGGTACGACGAGGCTCGCAGGCAGTACGAGACGCTGGCGAAGCTGTCGCCGGACGACACCAGCGTGCAGTTGCTGATCGCGGCGGCGTCCGAGGGACTGGGCAAGCTCGAGGAGGCCGTGCGCTGGGCCGAGAAGGCGAGCGATGCCGGGGCACCGGGACAGCTCAAGGGGATGGCGCGCACCTCGCGCGCCATGGCCGCTGCGTTCCTCGCCTGGGGCCGGGACGCGGCCCGCAAGGAGAACAAGCAGGACGAGGTCGTCGCGCTGCGCGCACGGGCCGGAAGGCTCGCGGACAAGGACGAGACCACGAAGCCGGCGACCCGCGTGCTGCTCACCTGGTCCCATCCGGAGCTGCACCCCGTGCTGTGGACCAACAGCCGCGGGGCGATGATGCCCGCCGACGACGGCGACGTCCTGCTGGGGATCTCCCAGGTTCTGCTCGCTCCGCAGCAACGGATTCAGGCCGAGATTCGCATGGAGCCCGACGAAGCGGAGCACGCCGCGCGGCTCGGCTCGGAGGCCGTGCTCACGGTGATCTTCCGGGAAGGAGAAGCCGACGAGAAGATTGTTCGTCTCCCGATCAAGTTCACCCGGGGAGGCCCAGCCTCCATCAAGTGCGCGATCGCCGACGGTGAGGTGAGGCAATGAACCCGCAGAAGCAGGCCCTGCTCTTCCGTCTCCGCAACGTCGGCTGGCTCGTGCTCGCCGCCGCTGCCGTCGTGGCCATCATCGCCTTCGTCCGCGTGCGCAAGGCCACTCGCCCTCTCATCCCCACCGTCGCCGACCTACAGCCGGTCCACGCCGGGGTCGTCGTGAGCGGCCACCCGGCCCGCGAAACCCGCCGCGTTCCCGACGGCAGCGTCGTGGAGACCGACGCCGACGGCCGCGCCCGCGTCCAGCTCGACGACGGGACGTCGCTGGTGGTTGCCGGCGCCACGAAGCTCACGATCTCCGCCGCGGGGATCCAGCTCGACAAGGGCAGGCTGTTTGCCAAGGGGGGCCCCTCGGCCCACACCGAGATCAACGTCGGCGGCGCCGTCGCGATCCTCACGGGCGCCAACGCAGCCATCTCACGAGGCGAGCAGAACGCAGCCGAGGGGCGCATCTACGCGGCCGCGGGCGAGCTCACGCTGCGGGCCAACGGACGCGATGTCGTCGTGCACTCCGGGGAAGCCGCAGCCTTGACGGGCTCGGAGGTGAAGGTCGCGCCCGAGCGCGTGTTCAACGACTGGACCGGTGGTCTCGCCGCCCCGTGGGCCGCATCCGGCCGTCCCAACCGGGTGGTCGGTGAGCTGTGGGGACGCAACAGCCGCGCCGAGGTCGGCGAAGCCGGCTCGCCCCTCACCATTCGATCGCAGGAGGTCCAGGCCGACATCGTGGGAGAGACCGCGATGACGACGGTCAAGTCGTCGTTCTTCCACGCAGGCGCCGAGCCTGTCACCGGCGACTTCCGCATGGCGATCCCCCCAGGAGCCATCGTCGCGAGCTTCGCCACCGGGACCTCGAACCTCCTTCGGGAAGCGACCCTCGGTGTCGCATCCAGGGACACCTCTTCGTCCGGCTCACCCGGACCCATGCTCGAATGGGCGGGCGAGGGCTGGGTCCGCGGCTACATCCCCACCATCAACCCGGGTTCGCTCGTGCAGGTCGTCGTCCGATACATCGAGTGGCTGCACCCGCAGCCCGCACCCAACGGCTCCGACCTGGTGCTCCAGTACCGATTGCCTCTCGTGGCGGCCGCGACCCCGCCGGTCATCGGCGAGTTCCTCGCGCGCATCGACACCACGCGCACCAGCCCGCGGGCCATCTCCGCCGGCCAGGGCGCCACGGTCACCTCCGGAGTCGTCGAGCTCCGCAAGTCCGACTTCCGCCCCTCTGCCGACCTCGTCGTCGAGCTCCAGATCCCCGCGTTCCTCACGCCTGCCCGCTCCTATGTCGCGCAGGCCGACGACGGAGACGACGCGGGGGACTTCTTGCTCGTTCGGGCGGAAGCGCCGCAGGCGAAGGCGGGGGACGGCGTGGCGATCGCGTTGGTGCTCGACGCTTCTTCCAGCATCGATCCCGGTCTGCTCGATGCGGAGCGGGCGTTCGTGGAAGCCGTGGTCGGCGCCCTCGGTCCGCGCGATCAGGTGGTCGCGTTTGCGGCGAGCGACGCGCTGCGGGCGATCGGTCCCGACAAGATGGGGCCTGCCGACGAGGCACGACGCAAGGCGATCGTGGAAGGGCTTGCGAAGGTGCACCTTGCGGGGGCGACGGATCTCGGGCGCACGCTCGAGGGGGCGGCCGATGCGCTGAATCCCGCGATAGCGGGGGGCATGGTGGTGTACGTGGGGGACGGCTGGCCGACGATGGGAGATCTGCGCGTGGACGAGATTCGCGCGCGTCTTGCGCGTCGGGCCTCGGGCATGCCACGCATCGGGGCCGTGGCCGCGGGGCCGGTGGCCAACCGCTTCGGGCTCACGGCGTTGGTGCGTGGCTCGGGCCCGATCCTCGAGATCGCGGATCGGGCCGATGCGGCGGCCAGTGCGACCGCGCTCATCGCGGAGGCCTTGCAGCCTGCGGTCGCGGGCGCAGAGCTCGTCCTCGGTCCCGATGTCGAGCAGGTCTACCCCCTGGGCGCGCGCGCGATCACTGCGGGGCACACGCTGTTCGCGGTGGGGCGTACGCGCGGCGAGGTGCCTCGCGCGGTGACGATGCGCTGGCGCGACGAGACCGGAGCGCACGAGAAGAAGCTGGAGGTGACGCGCGAGAAGATCGTCCAGGCCGACGACGTGAAGCGTCGGTGGGCCGCGGCTCGCGTGGAGGAGATCGCGTTGCAGGGAAGAGGCCGCGAGGCCGCTGCCGACGTCGCCCTGCGCATGGGTCTTCTCACGCCCTGGACCGCGTGGTGCTCCTCGCTCGACAAGGGGACCTACCGGCCTTCTCCCCTCGAGAGCCGCGTGCTGGACATCGCCGCCTCGAGCGACGCCGTCTTCTCCTCGGTGCTCGCAACGCCGTCTTCTTTCGGCTCCTCGCTGCTCGACGTGACCGACGAGGAGGTAGAGTCCTCCGAGCCGGAGGACAAGGGGCTGCTCGAGCTGTCGGTGAGCCTCGCGGCGCGCCGCGTGGTGACCGAAGCGATGGGCTCGATCCGATCGTGCCGGGACTCGCGTGCGGCGCTGCGTCCCGACCTGAGCGGAACCGTCAACATCCGCTTCGACCTGGAAGGCGACGGCAAGCCGGTCAACGTCAAGATCAGCGGGAGCTCGACGGTGCAGGACGAGGCGATGTACCGCTGTATCGCGCAGGTCGTCGAGGGGTTGCCGTTCCCGGTGACGGGGCTGCAGGCGAAGGTCGCCGTGTCGCACGACGTCGACCTCCTCGCAGGCAAGTCCGCGCAGCGCGTGAAGTGCTCGGAGACCTCGTCGCTCCCGCTGGCTCTGCGACGCGGAGTGTGGCTCGAGCGGCTTCGTGCGACAGCCCCTGCGGCGGTCTTCAACGGGGCCAAGCGCACGTGCGAGCTGCCGACGTGGACCGATCAGCGCGCGATGCTCGAGCTGATCCTGACACGCGTGGCAAACGGCAGCGAGCGGGTGGGCGTAGCCAACGCCCTGGAGCTGTCCGGGGAGAGCGAAGCGGCCGCCTTCCTGCGCCGGGAGGCGGTGCGCAGGGCGCGGACGCCCGAGGAGCTGCGTGCGGTGCGAGCGACGCTGCTTGCGTTCGAGAAGTACCCGCGCGTGGCCTACGAGAAGGAGTACGCGGCGGCGAACGACGACGCCGGGCGCACGAAGGTGGTGCGCAAGTACCTGAGCCTGGCGCCGCACGACATCCGCCTCCGTCTGCGCCTGCTCGCGCTGCTCGAAGAGAGCAAGGACAAGGCCGTGCTGCTGCAGGAGGTCGCCTCGGTCCG
>JAKLDZ010000219.1 GCA_022703255.1 Myxococcota bacterium
CCTCCGCGTCGCTCTCCTCGCTCTACAAGATCGCGGCGGCGCTCGACGTTCGCGTGCAGAGTCTGTTCGGCGAGTTCTGAGCCGGTCCGACTGCCGGGTCACGCAACCGCTGAAGGGGCATCGAGCTCGCGCAAGGCATTGCGCGCGAGGTCCGTGCCCTTGTGCCACCCCATGGCGCGGGCATAGCGGCGGGCAAGCTCCAGGTGCAGCCTCGCACCGTCGCGGTCCCCCGCTCGCGTCCGCCACACACCCAGGTTCGCCGCGATGCGTGCGGATGCCGTGCGGTCTCCGCACCTGCGAGCATGTTCCAGCGCGCGGTCGCCAAGCTCGATCGCCTGATCGAGGAGTCCCTCTCGGGAGGCCACCCAGGCCTGCGCCGCGAGCAGACGCGCCGCGCAGGCGTCGTTGTCCCGCGCAGCAGCGGCCTCCAGGGCCTCGTGGAGCACCGCTTTCGCATCGCTCACGCGTCCCGACGCCACCCGCAGCCGCGCGAGCTTTGCGGCCGCTTTCGACAGGCGGACCAGCGGCGCGTCGTCGGCGCCCTGCGCGCGCTCGTACAGGGTCTTCGCGAGCTGCACGGCCATGGCCGCATGGGACTCCGCGTCGTTCGAACGCCCCTCGGCGACCAGCAGCTCGATCAGGTCCGATTCGATTTCGAACGAGGATTCCAGGTCGATCTCGGGAGATCGTCCGACGGTGACGCGCGAGAGGATTCTGAGAGCGAGCTCGGAGTCGCCCTCGGCGCGGGCGGCTCGGGCGAGGAGTCGGGCTTGGAGCGCAGGGGTTTCGGCGGCGCCGAGGTGTTCGAGGCGAGTCATCTGGTCCTTGGCGCCGCGGGTGTCGCCCGCATCGAGCAGAGCACGGACGAGGGCGAAGCCAGCGCGTGCCGCACCGGCTTCGTCGTGGACCAGGCGACGCGCGGACATGGCGCGTTTGAAGAGGGCCGAAGCCGCGCGCGGTGCACCTCTCGCGGCGAGCTGCTCTCCGGCGCGGAAGCAGTGTTCGGCAGCGAGCTCGAACTCGCCTCCCGCGAAGAAGCAGGCGCCGATGGCCTCGAGTGAGCCGCGTTGAGGGCGTCCTGCGGAGAGCCACCGCGCGATGAAGCGGTGAGCATCCCTGCGGGTCCCCTCGGGCACGAGCTCCGCGATCCGCCCACGAACGCCCTCGTTGCGGAACACCAGGAACGGTCCCTCGATACGTACGAAACCGGTGGCAGCACAAGCGCGCAGCAGCTCCGGGGTCGTTGCCGGTGGCGCCGCCCACTCCGCGAGCAGAGCAATGGGCGCGCGGGCCCCCACCAGCGCCGCGCACTCGATCCACTTCCTCGCGGTCGCGTGCGCCCGTCGCAAGCACAGCGCGATCAGCGCGTGGAGCGAGTCGTCGTTCGCGACCCCCGGCCACCCACCGGGACCTCCCGACGAATCCCCCGCCGCGGCCTGCGCACACAGCTCGAGCAGCAGCGGCGAGCCCCCCGCCCGCCGCACGGCCCACTCCACCGCGTCGTCCGGGGCAGTCGCTCCCATGCGATCTCGCACCACGATCCGGGAGCACGTCTCGTCGAGCGCGCCGAGCTCGAGCCGCGTCACGTGGGACGCAGTCCACTCGGGCCACGGCTCACTGCGAGCGGTGACGATTACGGAGAGCGCGGAGGAGGCTGCGGACAGCATCAGGTCGAAGACGAGCTCGGAGGACGCGGGGTCGAGGGCGTCGGCATCCTCCACGACGAGCACGGTGGGCATTGTGGCGAGGACGCGGCCGAAGAAGGCGCGGAGCGCCGCGTGTTCCTCGTGCTCGACGACATCGAGCGACGCGGTGACCTTGGAGAGGCGTCCGGAGACCCTGTCGAGCAGGCGAGCGGTGTCTTCCTCGGACAGGTCGAGACGCGACTGCAAGAAGGCCTCGACCGGGGCGAGGTTGGCAGCGGACGCGCCGCGCACGACGCCGAGCAGATCGCGGGCGGCTTCGGCGAAGGGCTCCAGGGGAGAGCTGACGGCGCATCGGCCGTCGAGCTGCACCACGGAGACGGGGCTGCCCCAGAGGGTGGCGACGAGCTCCTCGACGACGGCGGACTTGCCGATACCGGCATGGCCGAGGAGGATGAGGACGCGGCCGGATGCGGGCTCGTCGACGGTGGCGAGAGCGCAAGCGCGGGCGGTTTCGATGGCTTCTTCGCGACCGACGGCGAAGGATCGACGCACCATGCCGGAGGCGCTGGCGTGGAAGGTAGACGGCAGCATGCGCGAGTCGCGTCGCGGTCCGGTGGGTGGGCGAACGGACTCGGCGGGGCCCGGGCCGCGTGCGCGCACGAGGGCAGCGGCCATTTCCACGGCGGACGCGTATCGGCTCAGGCGGTCCTTGGTGAGGGACTGCAGGACGATTTGTTCGAAGACGGGATCGATGGTGCGGTCTGGGGCGCGGAGGCGAAGCGACTCGGGGTCGCATTCGAGGTGCATCCTGGCGCTCTCGAGGGACGAGGCGCCTTCGAAGACGGCCGTGCCTGTGAGCTGCTCGTAGAGGATCGCGCCCATCGAGTAGACGTCGGCGCGCTGATCCAGGGTTTCGCCGCGGATGCGCTCGGGCGCAGCGTAGAGCGAAGTACCGAGTGTGGATCCGCCGAGGGCGAGGCGCCCGATCGCCTTGGAGACGGCGGCGCCCAGGCCGAAGTCGCACACCTTGGGACGCACGATGCCGTCGGCCCCCGCACCGATGAGGATCGACTCCGGGCGGAGATCGAGGTGGAGCACGCCGGTCCTGTGTGCGGCGGCGAGAGCATCGAGCACCTGGATGCCGATGAGAATGCTTTGTCCGACGGGGAGCAGACCGCGCCCCACGACGATGGAGCAGAGGCTTCGAGCGTCGAAGGGCTCGGTGACCGTGTACAGGAACGGCCGCGGGCCGTGGGAGGCACGTCCAGCGGCGAGCAGGCGCAGGATGCAGGGGTGGGAGAGGGACAGGACGGGAGCCATGGCCGCCTCGAACCTGTCGGCGAAGGCGGGGACGCGGGCCAGGACGTCGTGCAGCACGCGGACCAGGACCGGAGCGCCGGAGGGGTCCACGCCGCGGAAGACGATCCCGAATGCGTCGGGATACGAACGTTCTACGAGGCGATAGCCGCCTTCGAGCTCCAGGCCGACGAGGGCTTCGGCGCCGATGGGGCCCGGAGGGATGGAAGCTCCGCAGAAGGGGCAGAACCGTGCCTCCGGCTCGGACTCTCCTCCGCAAGCGGGACAGGTGGATTGGGCCTGGACCATCGTCTGGTCCGGCAGGGTAGACCAGGAGGGGCACGAACCGCAAACGCTCGCGGCGCTCCCGTCGCGACGATCAGCTGCGCCGGAAAGCTTCCACCAAGGCCTCGCACGCCGAGTAGGGATCGGCCTTGCGCGCCGACACATCGGCGACCGCGGCGTCGATCTGGGGCCGCAACGCCCGCAACGCCGCCTCGACGAGGGCATCGCGCATCTCGGTCTCGAACTGATCCCGCACTCGCTGGCCGTGGCGCTTCATCCCGGCGGACGACTGCGAGGCCCACCGCCGGTGCTCTTCGAGCCACTTGCCGACGCCATCCACGCCATCGTTGTGCGTGGCCACGCACCGGCAAATGGGCGTCGTCCACGAACCGTCCGCCTCGTGTCCGGCCACGTCGCGGCGGACCGGAGCCGCGGCCATCGAGTGGCAATCCGCCTTGGTCGACGGCGGAGGCTCGAGGATCTTGCGGCCGAGCGCGATCATCAGCTCCAGGTCGCGGACGGTGGCATCGGCGCCTTCGCGGTCCGCCTTGTTCACCGCGAAAACATCCGCGATCTCCATGATGCCGGCCTTCGCCGCCTGGATGTCGTCCCCCAGCCCCGGCGCCACCACCACCAGCGTCGAGTGCGCGCTGCGCGTGATCTCCAGCTCGTCCTGCCCCACCCCCACCGTCTCCACAATCACCACGTCCGCGCCCCACGCATCGAGCACGCGCACCACATCCACCGCCGAGCGGCTCAGTCCGCCGAGCGCGCCCCGGGTCGCCAGCGATCGGATGAACACGTCGGGGTCCTCGAAGTGACGCTGCATGCGGATGCGGTCTCCGAGGATCGCGCCGCCGGAGAACGGGCTCGTGGGGTCCACGGCCACCACGCCGACGCGGCGTCCCTCCTTGCGCCACAGCTCCACGAGGCGATCGGTCAGGGTGCTTTTGCCGGCGCCGGGGTTGCCGGTGACGCCGACGATCCAGGCCTTTCCCGTATGAGGGAACAGGTCTTTCATCAGATCGACGTAGCCGTCGAGGCGGTCGTCAACGAAGCGGCAAGCGCGAGCGACTCCGCGAGGGTCGCGGTCGAGGACTTTGCGAGCGATGGGATGCACGCCCGTGGGGTAGTTCACGCGGGGCGGCAAGGCAAGGAGAAGAGAAGAGGGAGCCGCGTTCGAACGGGGGGAATTTGGCGCTCTCCAGCCCGCTCCAGTATCCTGGCGACGTGAGTCACGTACCCCTACGCGTCACGGTCACCCAGGCGTTTGCCGCCACGGTCGTGGACGAGTCGCGCACGGGTCCCCCGCCGGCGGCGATGCAGCATGACATGTCGCAGCTGCCGGACGTGGGAGACATCATCGGGGACCACTACCGGCTGGTGCGGCTCATTGGCCGCGGGACGTTCGGCCGGGTCTACGAAGCGGAGCGGGTGGACGTCCCGGAGCACCGCGTGGCGCTGAAGCTGATGCCGCGCGCCGTGTATGCGGGGAGGGACGTCGAGAGAGAGCTGGTGATGCTCGCCGCCGCCGGCCATCTGAACGTGGTGCAGCTCAAGGACCACGGCATGACCGACCAGTACGTCTGGTTGACCATGCCGGTCTACGAAGGGCAGACCCTCGAGGAGCGATTGGAGCGGCGGACGGTCACGTTGCGGGAGTGCCACGAGATCTTCGTGCCGATCGCGCGAGGCGTCGCCGCCCTGCACAGCGGCGGGCTGCGTCACCAGGACCTGAAGCCCGACAACATCTACCTCGCGGAGTTCGCGGGACGCCTGCACCCGATCATCCTCGACCTGGGAGTCGCGGCGGAGAAGAACTCGTCGTTCGTGGCAGGCACGATCCTCTTTGCCGCCCCCGAGCAGATCGCATCGCTGACCTCGCGCGACGACAGGCCGCCGCTCAGCGAGAAGATCGACACCTACAGCCTCGGCGCCACGCTCCTGCTGTCGCTGGTCGGCCCGGACTGCTTCCCCGGCAACTTCGCCAAGACCGAGGACGAGATCGAGGACGCCCAGCAACTGCGGGCGGAGAATCCCCTGCACATCGACGCCCTGCCGTCGCTCACGGGTGCACCGCGCGAGAAGCTGATCGCGGCCCTGCGACGGTGGCTCGCGCTCGATCCGGAGCAACGCGCCTCGATGGGGGAGATGGCCGACGAGCTCGACGTCCTGCTCGAGCGGGATCGCGAGCTGCAAGCCGCGGAAGCGGCCCGCGTGGCGCGTCAGGGGACGATGCTCATGCGCTTCCGTCTCGCGGTGGCGGGGCTGCTCGTGGGCGCGGTGGGGCTCGGGGGCTACGGCTGGACCAAGCGCAACACGCTTCGCCTCGCCAACGAGCTCGCGCGCGCCCGCGCAGAAGGCGCGGCGCAGTTCGACAAGCTCGAGACCTGTGCCGCTTCCCACAGGCTCGCCGAGGACCGCGTCGCCGAGTGCGGGATCCAGCGCGCCCGCGATCGCAACACCTTCACCACCACGCTCGAGCGCTTGTCGCGCACGGGCAACGCCGCCCAGGCGGAGTATGCCGAGCAGCTCATGGCCTTCACCACGCGGCTGCGCGGGTGCGAGGAGGCGAGCGCGACGGCGGCGGCTGCGCACACCGAGGAGAAGGACCGGCTGGCGACGGAGTGTGCCACGCGCACCAGCGGGCTCACGGCGAAGGCCGAGGAGTTGGAGCGGACGGTGCAGACGCGCTCGACGGAGCTGGCGGAGCTGCAGTCGCAGACGGAGCAACTGCGCGCAGAGGCGCAGGCGTGCAAGACGCGCGTTCCGGACAACCCCTACGTCGATCCGCCCGCCCCTTCGCCACCGAAGGCGACCACCCCACCGGCGGCGTCGGCCACGGTCCCGGCTGCCACGGCCCCGGCTTCGCCCGCGTCGGCGGCTCCGCCGCCACAGACCTCCCCTGCCCCACCGCTCCCCGCGCCCACCGGGCTCGCCGTGTCGCCCGCGTCGAGCGCAGGCGGCTGATCGCGAATCGGCGCCTTCGCTGAGCCCGAGTCGCGCCGCGAGGGAGAGCCCACGGCATCGTCGTGGTATGCTGCCGGGTCATGCACCGCCGCGTTTCCCTCGCCTCCCTTCCCGTCCTTGCGATGCTCTCGTTCGTGGTCCCGGCGCAGGCCGCGGACACCTGGACGACGCCTCACCCCGGCATGCGCCACCTGTATCGCACGGTCTCCGATCCCAACCGCATCCATGCCCTGGTCGTGGACATGTGCGCAGCGGGCGTGAGCATGCGCGCCACGGCAAGCACCGAGCGCAAGCGCACGGTGTCGTCGTTCGGCAACCTGGTGGGCGCCGAGGCCGCGGTCAACGGCGACTTCTTCTCGTACACGGGATACGGGACCGTGGGCCTGTCGATCGGCAACGGCGTGCGCTGGACCGACACTTCCGACGGCGCCGGGGAGGGCTTCGCGGCCTTCGGTCCCGGCAAGGCCTATCTCTCCTTCCCCGACGAGGTCGTCTCCAACCCAGCGCCATGGATGGAAGAGGTCGTCAGCGGACGTCCGACGATCGTGAAGGACGGCGCAGCGATCCACAGCTACGACTGCAGCGGACACTACTGCCAGCGACACCCGCGCACGGCGTTCGGGTTCTCGCAGAACCGGCGCACGTTGTACCTGTTGGTGGTGGACGGGCGCACGAGCGTGAGCATCGGAATGACGCTCTCGCAGCTTGCGGACTTGATGAAGGGGTTGGGGGCGTACGACGCGGTGAACTTTGACGGTGGCGGCTCGACCACGATGTGGATACGGGGCAACGGGGTGGTGAATGCGCCGTCGGACGGCTCCGAGCGCGTGGTGGCCAATCACCTCGCGGTGCAGGCGACGGGCAGCGGGATGCCGGGCAACTGCGCCGAGGATCCGGCGGGGGAGCTGCTGGTCAATGCGCACCTGCTCGACGGGGCTTCGACGACCGACATCGACGGCGACGGCAAGGCGGATCTGTGCGCGCGGGCGGCGGCTGGGTTCCGGTGTCACCCGTCGAGCGGGACGGGGTTCGGAGCGGCGGTGACCCTCGACGACCTGGCGGATTCGGTGGGCTGGGACGATCCGGCGAACTACGCGACGATCCGCATGGGGGACGTGAATGGCGACGGGCTGGCCGACGTGTGTGCGCGGGCCAACGCGGGGATGCGCTGCTGGCCTTCGACCGGAACGGCTTTCGGCCCTGCGATCACGGGGCCGGCGTTGTCGGATGCGAGCGGCTACGACGCTATCCAGTACTACAGCACGCTGCGGCTCGCGGACGTCACGGGAGACGGCAAGGACGATATCTGCGTTCGCAGCGCGTCGGGAGTGCAGTGCTATCCCTCGACGGGCACGGGATTCGGAGGGGCGATCGACGGGCCGACGCTGTCCGACGCATCGGGGTGGGGAGGAATCGATCATTATGGCACGCTGCGCACGGGGGATGTGAACGGCGACGGGAAGCTGGACTTGTGCGCGCGCGCGGCGGCCGGGATGAAGTGCTGGCTGTCCACGGGAGCGGGATTCCCCACGGCGATCGACGGTCCCGCATGGAGCGATGCGAGCGGGTGGAGCGAGCCTCGGTACTGGAGCACGATTCAGCTCGTGGACATCACGGGCGACGGCAAGGCGGACCTGTGCGGGCGCGCGTCGGCGGGGCTGGTGTGCCACGCCTCGACGGGCAACGGCTTCGGTCCGGAGATTGCGGGGCCGGGGTTGTCGGACGCGCAGGGGTGGGCGGATCAGAGCAACTACCTGACGATGCGAATGGCAGACATCGATGCAGACGGCAAGGCCGATGTCTGCCTGCGGGCCAATGCGGGGATCGTCTGCTACAAGTCCACGGGATCGGGGTTCGGCGCGGCCGTGGACGGGCCGGACCTGTCGGACACGAGCGGGTGGTGGCAGGAGAAGTTCTTCCGCACGATACGTCTCGCGGACATCGACGGCGACAAGAAGGCCGATCTGTGCGCGCGCAACTCGGAGCGGGTGCAGTGCTGGAAGTCCACGGGGAGCGGCTTCTCGACGGCAGTGGATGGGCCGCAGTGGGCGGACAGCGTGGGATGGGGAGGCAGGCCGTACTACTCCACGATCCGGGTGGCGGGACCGAGACCGATCGTGGAGCCGGAGCCCGATGCGGGACCGGAGGCCGGGATCGACGCCGGGGCCGGAGGTTCGGGCGGCGGCGCGGCAGACGCTTCGGTGCCGCAGGATGCATCGGCATTGCAGGATGCATCGGAGTCGCCGGACGCATCGGGCGGTTCGGACGTCGCGACGGGCCAGGACGTTGCTTCGGGTGCCGACACTTCTGTATCGGGTGATGCGGCGACCGGGGCCGATGGAGGTGGGGTGTTGCCGGAGGAGGCGACGTCGAGCGACGGCGGCTGCGGCTGCTCGGTGCCCGGCAGGGAGCGGGGCGCGGGATGGGTGGGAGTCGGGTTGCTGGCGTTGGTCGTGCGACGGATGAGGAGGAGACAGGCCGCGTGACTCACTCCGCCTTGCAGATCATCTCCGAACCGTCGTAGGCGCAGAAGAAGCCTTCGCAGCACTCGTCGCTGCTATCGCACGGCATGCCCACCGTGGCGCAGGCCCCGGCCTCGGCATCCTCATCGGCGGCGTCGGTCCCCGCATCGGCCGGCTTCCCGCCCGATCCGCCGGCCCCGGCTTTCCCTCCCGAACCGGACGAACCGCCGGCTCCGGCCAGTCCTCCGGAGCCCGCCGAACCAGCCGAGCCCGCCGCACCGCCAGATCCTGCCGAGCCGCCGGAACCTGACTCGTCGCACGTTCCGACCTTCGCCCGCTCCCCTTCGCCCGCCGTCGCCCCCGAGAAGATGACGTTCGGCTGGCCCAGGTCCACGTCCTCCGGGAGTCCGGGAATCGGAACGCTCACGCTCGGCAGTTCGAAAGACTTGCTGCCGATGATGGGGACTTCGAGCACGACGGTGGGAAGCAGGACGAGTGTGCCCGAGCGTGTGACCCGGCCGGTGTAGTGGGCGACATCTTCTTGGATCGCTGCGCAGACACCACGGAATTCCAGATTCACCGAGCTCCCCTCCTGGATCTTGAGCTGCAGGGTTCCGGGCAACCCGCCAGGAAGCGGGATCGGGGGGAGATCCGTGGGAGCGATTTCTGCTTTGGCCGTCGCCGAGGAGCTCAGCAAATACGGATCGAATGTCACAGCGTCGGCGAACGGAATCTTGATGTCCGTGAGCCCTGGCACCGGGCCGTCATACGGATCCAATCCGGAGACATTGACCACGAGCCTGCCCGCGAAGGAGAACCCGCCTGC
>JAKLDZ010000022.1 GCA_022703255.1 Myxococcota bacterium
GCGCTGGATCGTGAGCTTGCCGGACTTCGTCGAGGTCCCCTCCACGTCCTCCTGCTTCTTGCCTTCGTGAATGATCGTGGCCTTGAGGTTCGTGCCAGAGCCCGTGTCGAGAATCGACGCCGAAGCGGCCTCGTCGTCGTTGCCAATCTCCACCACATAGGCATGCACTCCGACTCCATAGCCGGAAGAGGTGAATCCCTCGAAGTCGAAGACGACGGTGAAGTCGCCGGAGAGTCCCGACTGGAACACCTTGAGGGCATAAGGGGGCCATTGCGCGGTCCCGCACAGGAACGGGGCCGAGGTCTCGGTCAACACCAACGCTCCGCCCTTCACCTCCGCGGCTGCAGAGGCCTCCGGTCCGAGCGAGCAGACGTCGTGCGCCCAGTGCTCGTCGCACCCGGAGCCCCCGCCTTCGCCGCCAAGACCTCCACCCCCCTGTCCCGACTGGCCCGACGCGCCGGCTTCGCCCCCCTCCCCAGCTTCGCCGCCTTCGCCCCCCTCGCCGCCTTCGCCCGCTTCGCCCCCCTCGCCTTCGCCCGCGGTGCCCGCCGCGGAGCCCCCCGCGGCACCGGCCGCCGCATCGGCGCCGCCGCCTCCGGCGGGGCCAATCGGTGACGACTCCTCTCCCGCGGAACAGGACAGCAGGCCAGCGAGCACGGCAGCGAGAAGAAAGCGAGAGGAGAGGGTGTTCATTGGCGGCGAGCGTACCGCAGCCGATGCGACGCATCAAGCCGCCCCGTTGTGCGCTGGCGGCCGGGCTTTACAACCGCGTTGCGACGTGACACCTTCTCGCGCCCTGCGAGAATGTCATGCCGGAAGCATTTGGACTCTACCTCATCCTCACCGACCCTGTCGCCGGCTACGAACGCTGCACCGAGGCCGCCGTGGCCGAAGGAGTCCGCTACCTGCAGCTGCGCATGAAAGAACGCCCGCGCAACCAGGTCGTCGATACCGCGACAACGTTGCGCTCCATCACCACGGGCTCGCACACACTGCTCATCGTCAACGATGACGTGCACGCTGCCATGGAGGCCGATGCCGACGGCGTCCACCTCGGCCAGGGGGACCTGTCGCTGCAGGAGGCTCGACGCATCTGGGGGAGCCCCGGACGCCATTATGGGCTGTCCACCCACGACGAGTCCCAGGAGGCCGCCGCGCGCGCCCTCGCACCGGACTACATCGGAGTCGGCCCCGTGTTCGCAACGCCAACCAAGAAGGTCCCCGACCCGGTGCTCGGCGTGGACCGCGCTGCCCGCATCGTTCGCGCCTCTCCCCTCACCACCGTCGCCATCGGCGGCATCGACGCCGAACGGCTTCCCGGCCTGCTCCAGGCCGGTGTCACCAACTTCGCCGTGGTGCGGGCCGTCAACCTCGCCTCCGACCCGCGGGAGGCCATTCGCTCCTTGATGCGCGTGTGGCGAGACAACGTGCAGACTCGAGGCGCTCGACGCGAGGAGCCGTGACCATGGACGACGCAAAGAGCCCCGCAGCCGTGCCGACGGAAGAGGCGAAGAAGGGAAAGAGGCTCCGATGGCTCATCGCGCTGGGCGCCTGCGCGGTGGTGGTGGCGGCGGTCGGCGGGGCGGCGCTGAGAGCGCGACGAAGCGCGACGGCGCGGGTGGTGAGCGCGGCGGACTGCGACGGGCGCGAGGAGTGCGCGCCGCTATGCGATCGCGAGCAGTGGCCCGCGTGCACGCGGCTGGCGACGCTGCACTGGTTTGCCCGAGGCGGCAAACGCGACCTGGGGAAGGCCGAGGAGCTGTACCAGAGAGCGTGCGACGCGGGGGAGCCGCTCGGGTGCTTCTCGCTCGCGAGGCTCTACTCCGACGCCCTGCCGATGCAGCAGAAGTCGGGGAAGGCACCGGACCTGCTGCGCCTGGCCGCCGAAGGGTTCGATCGGGACTGCAAGGCGGGCCGGCCTCGCGCATGCCTCGAGCTCGCCGCCATGTACCAGTCCGGTCGCGGCATCGACAAGAGCGCCGACAAGGCCACCAGCTTGCAGGAGCTCGCTGCGCCCATGCTCGACCGGGAATGCCAGAGCGGCGTGGGTCGTTCGTGTGCCGAACTTTCCAACCTCGCCTTCTCCGGAGCGGGCACCCCCAAGGACTCAAACCGCTCCCTCGGCCTGCTCCAGCGCGCTTGCGAGCTCGGCGACCGTCGCGCCTGCGCCCGGGCCGGGAGCTACTTCCTCCTCGGCCGCCCCGACATCCCCAAGGACCCTGCCCGCGCCAGCTCCTTCTACAAGCAAGGCTGCGATCTGCAGGACTGGGCCGCTTGCCACGCCTGGGGGCGAATGCTTCTCGACGGCACCGGTGTGCCCACCGATGCCAAGGGGGCCGCGCGCGTGCTGCAGAGTGCCTGCGACCACGACAACGCCCCGGCGTGCCGCGAGCTCGCACGCCTCCACGCCCAAGGCCTCGGCGTCAAGAAAGACCCCGGTCGCGAGGCGGACCTGCTCTCACGCTACCTGTCGCTGCGCGCCAAGGCGTGCGCCGATGGCTCCCAGGATGACTGCGCCGAGCTCGCCAGGGACTACCGAACCGGTGACACCCCGGGCATCCCCCTCGATCCGCCGCGCGCCCGGGATCTCGACGAGCAGGAGCTGCGCATTCGCCAGGAGGCCTGCGATGCGGGCTCCATCATCGACTGCGATCAGCTGCGCTCTCGCCTCGAAGGCAAGCCGCAGTATGCGGCCCGCCTCAGGACCGTCCGTGAACGCCAGTGCCAGCTCGGCGCGCGCGACGAGTGCCGCAAGCTGCAGTACGACAAGATCATCGAGCGAGAAGGGAAGTAGCCCCGGGGCTTACAGCGAACGCGTGCGCGGACGCTCGCGCGACGTCACCGGCGGCACGATCCTATCGCTCGGCCCCGGCAGCCCGAGCATCAGCCGCGTCAGCTCCACCCGCGTGTGCGTCCGCGTCTTCCGATAGACCGCCTTGATGTGCGTCCGCACCGTCTCCCGACGGATGCGCAGCAGCGCGGCGATGTTCTGCACGCCGAACCCCTGGGCGACCAGCAGCGCGACCTGACGCTCCCGCGGGCTGAGCGTGCCCAGGTCCACCGACGGCGGCACGCGCCTCGACGAAGGCGGCGGCTTGGATGCGTCGTCTTCCTCCTGCGGCACGATCATGAACGTGATCGCAATCGCCGGCGCATCGTCCCACTGCACCGGAGTCAACGCCCCCACCGCGCGCACCGTCGCCCCTCTCGCATCCAGCAGCAGACGCGGCACGCTCACCGCGTTGCGTTGCTCGTCGGTGAGCTGCTCGAGCTGCTCGCGCGCCTGGTCCTGCTCGGCAGGATGCAGAAACCGCAGGCAGTCCTGACCCACCGCGGACTGCGCAGGATCATAGCCCAGCGCGTGGTAGCAGGCGTCATTCGCGTAGACGATCTTCCCGTCGCGAACCACGGCCAGAGGCACCACGGTGTGCAGCAGAACGTCCATCACGTCACGCAGATCGGCCTTCGCCTTCATGACCCGATTCCTCGCGACTGCTTCTTGCTTCCTGTTGGCATCGTTGCGCGCTCTCGGCTGGCTTGCGGCTCTCCGGCACGATCCGGACCGACGGTGATCATCACCGCCTCCCCTCGAACCCGATTGTCCATCGAGCGAGGCTCGCTTGTCCAGAACGATGCCGCTCGCGAACGCCGTTCTCGAGCGTCGCGCTGTCAGCAGCACGACACCCGTCACCTTGCCGCGCTCCGGCAGCTCGCGGCACAGGTGCCGAGCATTGACACCACCCGCGTACCGGTGGAAGGCGAACCATGGACGAGGAAATCCCTGAGCTGCCCGTCGACGGCTGTCTCGACCTGCACACGTTCCATCCGAGCGACATTGCCGAGCTGGTGCCCGAATACCTGAGACTCTGTCGCGAGCGGGGAATTCTGGAAGTCCGAATCGTGCACGGCAAGGGCAAGGGAAACCTGCGCCGCGGTGTCGAGGCCATCGTCGACCGGATGCCCGAGGTCTCCTCGCGCAGGACCGCTGGCCCCTCGGCCGGCGGCTGGGGCGCCACCGTCGTGACGCTCCTCCCCCTCGCCACGATCCCGGGCTGACTGCGTCGCCGCCATCCCCCTTGCGCCGCGCTGCCGCGCTCGCTATCACCCTCGCCTTGCGCCCTCGCTCTTGCCCAGAAGCGAACCCGTCCCGTCCTCCTCCTCAACACCGGAGCGTCGCGCCCCCTGCGACCGCGCGGCTTGCGCTCCGCCTGCTGCTCGCCGCGGCGCTTCCCCTGACCGCCAGCGGATGCCGCGGCTGCAACACCCCGGAACGCGAGGTCGTCGTCTATACCTCCGTCGATCGATCCTTCTCCGAACCTGTCTTCCGGGACTTCGAGAAGACCACCAACGTGCGCGTGAAGGCGGTGTACGACGAGCCCGGGACGACCCCCGACGTCTTCGCCCGTCTTCAGGCCGAGGAAAAGGCCCCGCGAGCCGACGTGTTCTGGTCCGGGGATCCGATTCGTCCCTTCTCCCTCATCCGAAAGGGGATGGTCGACGCGTACCCCTCACCGCATGCCTCCGCCATACCGTCTTCGTGGCGGGCGCCGGACGGCGCGTGGACGGGATTTGCCGCGCGCGCGCGCGTGCTGATCGTCAATCGCAATCGCGTTCCGGCCGATCGCACTCCGCGTTCGATTCGATCCATGATCGATCCGGCGTGGAAGGGGCAGTCTGCAATTGCGGACCCTCTGCACGGCACGACCACGATGCAGGTCGCCGCGTGGTTCGCCGCCTGGGGAGACGACAAGGCGCGCGGGTTCCTCGATGCGCTCAAGGGCAACGCCGTGCGCGTGGTGGCCTCCAACGAAGAGGTGGCCCGCCTCGTGGTGGCTGGGGAGGTCGCCTTCGGGCTCGCCGACACCGACGACGCCTACGTCGCCATGCAGGAAGCCGCGCACATCGCCGTCGTGTACCCCGACCAGGACGCCGAAGGCACCCTCGTCATGCCGACCTCCGCAGTCGTGGTGCGCAACGCTCCGCATCCCGACACGGCCCGCGCCCTGATGGATCACCTGGTCTCCAGGGAGGTCGAGCAGCACCTCGCGGAAAACGCCGCGCACATCCCCCTGCGCGCCGGGATCCCCGTCCCCCCCACCCTCAAGCCGGTCACGCAGATCCGCGCCATGTCGGTGGACTACGGCAAGCTCGCCCAGGAAATGGACCGGATCCGCCCCTGGCTCAAGGGCTGGGTTGGTTCGTGATACGAACAGCTTCGCTCCCCTCGCTCACACCCTCGCGTCGGGCTGCAGCAGCCGCAGCTCGCTCTCGTACTGCCGCCGACGCCCCCGCATCTCCCGCAGGATGACCGCCTCCGAGTCCGCCGACAGGTAGTGTCGCACCGCCGGGTAGATCGTCTCCTCCTCGAGCGCCAGATGCTCCTCGAGCTCCTCGCGCAGACGCGTCGCCACCGCCCCGAACCACGACGGCATCGCCGCCAGCCGCGACCCGTCGCGAGCAAGTGCCTCCCAGAGCGGAAGGACGTCCTCCAGCTCGCGCTCGAACCGGACGTGCTGCTCGCTCATCTGCGCAAGCGCTTCGCGCGTCTCCAACGGCACGTCGATCTCGTGCAGCCTCGGCCGGATCGACAGATCCTCGTCGGCCTGGTGCTGCGGCAGCGCAACCCGGAAGTACGCCACCAGGCTCGCCGCCCCCTCCCGCACCTCACCCTCCGGTACCCCGGGCTCCGTCGCGAGCCGCTCCGCTTGCCGCGCCGCCCGCCGCATGCGGTCATGGCACGCAAACAGCGTCTCGATCACGTCCACCGGCTGCTCCCCAAGCTGGCTGCGCAGGTTCATCGTCATCGGCTCACCTGATCTCCCCCAACTGCTCCGGGACCGATCACTCCACCGTCCCTCCGCGCGCAGCGCTCCGGCTCCTGTGGCCGACGCGGCTGCAACGTCCTCCCGTATCGTTCTCGATGTTACCTCCGTTCCGCTCGGTCGAGGACCACCATTCGCTCCGCAAACTCGACATTTTCATCGAGAATCCCCCCGGGTCGCGTCACGCCATTCGCCGCCCCCTGCCCCGCCTCCTCCCCAGGAACCCCAGTGCCGTTGTCCTTTCCCTTCGTCTCCCGGGCTGTTATTGGAGCCCCGTGACCACGACGAGCGAAACCGTCCGGGAATCGGACACCACGGAACGGGCAATGGAATCCACTGGCTCCAGGACCTCGAGGCGCGCGGCCTTCGCCGTCGTCACGGCAACCCTCTTGCTGTGCGAAATCGCGCTGACCCGCCTCTTCTCCGGCACGATTGGCTACTACTTCGCATTCATGAGCATCAGTGTCGCGATGCTCGGCCTCGGAGTCGGCAGCCTCTGGGTCACCCTGCGCGGCAAGCTCGCCATCTCGCCCGACGTGCGCGCCGCCCGTGCCTCCCTCGGGCTGGCCGTCTCCGGTGTCCTGGCCGCCGTCGTCTACCTGCGCTTCTACCCGGCCATGGGCCTGCCGGGTCTGCCCGGACAGCTCGCCTATGTCTCCCTGTTCGGCGCCCTGTTCTTCCCCTTCCTCTTCGGTGGGATCGTCGTCTCCACGGTCTTCGAAGCCAACCGACGCGAGTTCGGCACGCTCTACGCCATCGACCTCGCCGGCGCCGCAGTCGGCTGCGTCTTCGCCGTGATCCTGCTCGACCACGTCCCCGCCCCCGCAGCCATCCTCCTGGTCGCCGCCATCGGAGGCGCCGCAGCGCCGCTGTTCTTCCTCGCCGACGGACACAAGCGGGCGGCTGCAATCTCGTGCGCAGTCGCGCTCGCCTGCGCCCTGTCCCCGGTGGCCCTGCGCGGTACCAGCCTGATGGCCGTCCGGGTCATCCGCAACGAGAAGCTCCCCGAGCTGGTCGCCGACGAGTGGAACGACTTCTCGCGCGTGATCGTCAAGAAGGGGCCCTTCTACACCTGGGGCCTGAGCGAGACCTGGCCCGCGACCATGGAGCCCCAGTACGACCTTCTGATCGAAGGCGTCGCCGGGACCCAGATCCAGGACTTCCACGACCGCGACTTCAAACGTCTCGACTTCTTCCGCTACGACATCGGAAGCCTGCCGCACCTGATCCGCCCCACCGGCTCGGTGCTGTGCCTCGGCGCCGGCGGCGGCCTCGACCTGCTCACCGCTCGCTACTTCGACAAGCAGCCCGTCGTCGGTGTCGAGGTCAACCCCCTGGTCGGCCGCCTCGTCAACGAGGACTTCGGCACCTATTCCGGACGCCCCTATCACCTCCCCGGCGTCACCGTGCACTTCGAGAACGCGCGCACCTTCGTCAAGCGCGACTCGGCTCGCTACGACATCGTCACAGTCACGTGGGTCGACTCGGGCGCCGCCACCGGCGCTGGCGCCTTCGCCCTCACGGAGAACTACCTGTACACGGTGGAGGCCTTCAAGGACTACATGGCGCGCCTCAACGACGACGGCGTGCTGACCTTCATGCGGTCGCGGTTCTCGCCGGAGTTCGACGCGATCAAGGGCATCGGGATCGCCGTCGAGGCGATGCGCCAGAGCGGCATCCAGGATCCGGGCAGCAGCATCCTCGTCAGCTCGGTACGCAGCCCGCACTTCGGCTGGCGCGAGCTCACGCAGGTGATGCTCAAGCGCAAGCCGTTCTCGGCGCAGGAGATCGCGACCGTGGACGAGGCGCGGCAGCGGCTGAAGTTCACGGCGCTGTACACGCCGGGACGCGACGACGGCGACGGTCCCATCACCGATTTGATTCGTAATCCGAATCGTCAGCAGGTGTACGCGTCGTTCAAGTTCGACATGGAGCCCACGACCGACGACCGGCCGTTCTACTTCTTCCTGCGGGAGCTCGAGGGGCGGCCGGCCACCAAGGACGTGCTGACGCTGCGCAAGTCGATGATCACGATCTTCGCGCTGATCGGCCTGTTCCTCGCGGCCCCGCTCGTGGTCGTGTTGCGACGCGGTGTGCGTTCTCGCGCAGGAATCCTCGCCCCCTCGCTGTACTTCGGCCTGCTCGGCCTCGGGTTCATGCTCGTCGAGATGAAGCTCCTGCAGCAGAGCGGCCTGGTCGTGGGAAATCCCACGCTGTCGCTCGCCGCCGTGCTCTCCTCCCTGCTGCTCTCCACCGGCGTCGGCGCCCTCCTGTCCGAGCGCATCAAGGCCCGGCCGGCACTGCGACGCAACGTCGGGCTCCTCTTCGCCGCCCTCCTCGTCACCCTCGCCATCGCGCTCGTCGGCGCCGAAGCCGTCGCATCCTGGCTCACCGGATTCCCCATCGCCCTGCGCACCGCCGGCCTCGTGCTCGCCATCGCTCCCCTCGGCCTGCTGCTCGGTTGCCCGCTGCCGCTCGGCATGGCGACCCTCGGCGACGACGAGCAGTCGCGCGGGATGGTGGCCTGGAGCTGGGGAATCAACGGACTGTTCGGCGTGGCCGGAAGCGGCGTCGCCATCCACCTCGCGATCCACTACGGCCTGCGAATGGCGTTCCTCGCCGGCATGCTGTGCTACGTCGCGGCGGCGGCGATCTTCGTGCTGTTTCTGTCGCGGAGCAGGTCGGCGCAGGCCGGATGATCGGAAGGACCTGGGGCGGGGCGGGGCTCACGGCGCATCGGAGTGAGCCCCGGCGCGCCCAGCTTCACACGGCGCAGGAGTCGTTCGGGTTCAACCCGATCACCGCCAGCTGATCCTCGAAGTCCACCTGGTGAATCGGGATGAAGCTCCGCTCCGGCGTGTTGAGCTCGAGCATGAGGTTCGGAGCTTCCTGCTGGAGCGCCACCAGCATCCGGTAGTGCTTCGAGCAGTATCGGAAGTGCTTGAGGTCGACGATCCGCTTGTTGTTCGTGAAGACTTTCATGCTCACCTCCCGATCGACGATTCCGCTCCGAAGGCCAGGGATGCGCGTTCTCGGGCTCCCCGTGCCGTGCGCGACATCCTGGGTTCGTCGTCGCGTCCGTGCCGGGGGACTGCCTTCGTCGTCGTCACCGCACCCGCTCTCCAAGCCAGTTCCGTGCCACGCCCCTCGGACGTGACGGATGTCCCGGCTCCTCACCCCGACGCCCCCCCCGCGCATGCTCGCAGCTCCGCCGATTCACTGGCCCGCGAGCCCCCTCGTCGCCGACGCCGCTCTCCATGCGCGACGCAGGTGTGCACGCTGCGCGAGCGGTTCGAGAACGAAGGGTTCGCTCGTCCGCTTCGGCCCACATCGGCGCCACGCGCTGCGGGACTTCACGCATGCAACGACGCTTGCACTTCTGATCGTCGCGCGCGGCAAACGTCGCGGACACCGCGACAGCAGAGTCATGGGACGGCTTCGCCTGCGCCCTACTGCAGCTCGTTCTGGTGCTGCAGGGCCACGGAGCACGCCGCCCCCGGCTGCCCCACGTCGATCGCCCAGTCCGGCGCGCCGTGCTTGCCGTCCACCCGGATCATCCGGAACTTCGAATCCGTCGGGCTGATCGCGTACGTCGGCAGCGACAACAGCGCACTCGCCACGCTGATCTGCGTGTTCGACAGGTACAGGTCCGCTCCGACCACGTGGTAGATCGTCGTCGCGTCGAACGTCCCCGTGACCTCGCAGCTCGACTTCGCCTTCCCCGCGATCAGCGGGTCCGTCTGGTAGTCCAGGAACACCCTGCCCTGAATCGTGGTCCCCGCCGACGCCGGATCGTCGGGGTTGCACTTGACCTTCGACACCACGTCGTCCGGCGTGAGCCCGCACACGTCGAACGTCACGCCGACCTTGCCGTCGCCGTCGCCATCCACCGTCGCCGAGCAGTCGTCCACGCAAGCCTCGACGCACTCTCCGTTCCTGCCGACCTGGATGTCGGAGGCTCCGCACCCCGCGTTGTCCTTCACCCACGCGGGCATGGCGTTGCCTTCCTTCGTGGAACCGGTTCGGAACACGAAACGATCCGTCATCGACAGGGAAGCCCCGGGGGTGAGCGCAGCGAGGCTCCCCTGGGCCGACGGCATGGGGACCGCGGGCATCGCTGCGAGGGATTGCTGACGCGGGAGGATCGAGACGGTGACGAGACTCTCGGAGGTCGGATCGCAGTCGCCGACCATGCCCGACGCTTCGGGGAGCGTGAGCGCGCAGCTCACCGGCTGCGCTGTGAGCGCGGTGCCGTCCTGCTTGATGTCGACGAGCATCAGCATCGTGCTGTTGGAGATCTGGCCGTCGGGACACATCGCGATGGCTCCGCCCTCCTGCTTCTGCAGGCCGATCGCGAACTGCAAGAAGACCGCCCAGGTGCCCGTCAGGTCGAGCTCCGCCGTGGACTCGCAAGCCAGACCGGTCGCACCCGCGGAACCCGCCGCACCCGCGGCGCCCGACTTGCCCGCCGCGCCCGCTGCACCCGCCGCTCCCGCGGCTCCGTCGCTGTCATCGGATCCGCACGACACCATCACCGGAAGCATGCAGCCAGCGCACAGCGCAACGAGGGAACGGAAGGCAAGACGCATGATCACTCCTCGATCACGGGGGCAGGTCCGTCGATCCTGCTTCGTCTACCTCGCGCGCGATCCCGGGTCAATCAAGCCACTTCGCGATCGTCTCCCCGGATCGTCACCGAACGCAGTGCGTCACCGCCGCGACGCCCGCGCCCTCCACGCGTCACCGATGATCGTGTCGATGTCCGAGCAGCGTGCCTTCCATCCAAGCCGCTCCGACGCACTGCGCGGCGACGCCACCAGCTCCGCGGGATCCCCCTCGCGTCGGGGCTCCACCGTGTGCGGCACCGGGTGTCCGGCCGCCCGTTGCACCGCCTGCAGAATCTCACGCACCGACACCCCGCGCCCGGTCCCCAGGTTCAGCGTCATCGACGCGCCCCCCCGCTGCAGCTCCTCGAGCGCCATCCAATGCGCTTCCGCCAGGTCTTGCACGTGGACGTAGTCGCGCACGCACGTGCCGTCCGCCGTCGGCCAATCGTCACCGAACACCCCCACCGGTCCCCGACGCCCCATCGCAGCGTCGATCACCAACGGGATCAGATGCGTCTCCGGCTCATGCCGCTCCCCCAGCTCGCCGGAGGGATGCGCACCCGCTGCATTGAAGTAGCGCAACGCGGCGTGGCGCAGACCGAAGGCCCTGCCGTAGTCCGCCAACGCCAGCTCCACCGCCAGCTTCGTCGCCCCGTAGGGATTGATCGGCCGGCGCGGATGGTCCTCGGGGATGGGCACCTGCTCGGGGCTGCCGTACACCGCTGCCGTCGACGAGAACACGAACGTCCGCACGCCCGCGCGCACGACCTCGTCGAGCAGCGCGAGGGTCTGACCGAGGTTCACCGCCCAATACACGTCGGGACGTCGCACCGACTCGCCCACCTGGATGAGCCCCGCGAAGTGCACGACCGCATCGGGACGACACTCGGCGAGCACCGAGGCGATCGCGGCGCGGTCCCCCACCCTGGCGCGCGTCAGCCGCGCCTGCGGCGGCACGGCGTCCGCGTGTCCCGACGAAAGATCGTCGACGACCGCGACCTCGCAGCCTCGTTCGCAGAGCATCCGTACGAAGTGGGAACCGATGTAGCCGGCGCCGCCGGTGACCAGCACGTTCATGGTTCCGGATCTGTAACAGCCTGCGGGGGCCTGTCGCCAGCCTTGCGCGCGCGGGTGTTGACACGGGACGCTGGCTGGACGATCCGGTGGTGGCTGTCGGGTATGCCATGGCAAGAAGCCGCGCCGAGACAACGGAGAAGATCCTCGAGGCACTGGATCGCGTGCTGACGCGCGATGGCGTGCGCGGCGTGGGCATCAACGCCGTGGCCCGTGAGGCCGGCGTCGACAAGGTCCTCATCTACCGCTACTTCGGCGGCATGCAGGAGCTGCTGCGCGCCTTCGCCGAACGCAGCGAAGTCTGGCCGTCGCTCCGCACGCTCGAAGGCGATCCCAACGACGGGCACGACCTCGGCGAGGTGTTCGTGCGCCTCGCTCGCGCCATCCGGCAGCGCCACAACACCCAGCAGGTCCTCTGCTGGGAGCTCATCGAGCGAAACGAGCTCATCGACTCCGTGGCCTCCGTGCGACAGGAGCAGACCCAACGCCTGCTGTCCAGGATGCCGTCGCACGAGTCTCGCGATCTGCCTGCCATCGCAGCCGTGGCCGCGGCCGGATTGACCTACCTCGCGCTGCGGGCGCGCAGCAGCGAGACGTTCGCCGGAGTGCCGCTGCGCACCGACGACGGGTGGGAGCGCCTGGAGCGCGCGGCGCTCGACATCTGGAAGCTGGCCAGGGCTCGTGACGATGACGCGCATCCCGAGGCGAAGCGGTCTTCGAAGCGGCGCAAGACGCGGGCGACGAGTGCATCGACCCGACGCGAGCCCGCGGCGCTTCGACGCCGTTCTTGAAGCGCAAGGGCCCGGCGGCCCGCCCGATCGATCCCATGACTCCTCTTAGCGCCTCCCCGAACCAGTCCCGAATCGGCGTCGTCTCGGACACCCACGGGTGGCTCCGCCCCGAGGTGCTCCGCGCCTTGCACGGAGTCGATATCGTCATCCATGCCGGCGACATCGGCGCCCAGGACGTCGTGCAGGGCCTCGAGACGATCGCGCCGGTGCGCGCCGTGCGCGGCAATACGGACTGCGATCCATGGACCGCGTCGTTGCCCGCGTCCCTCGAGCTCGAGGTGGCAGGGGCCCGGATCCTCGTGCTGCACGACGTGAACCGGCTTCCCGGCTCCCTGGGACGGGATCGCTACGGGGCGATCGTCTCGGGTCACACGCACGTTGCTGCGCAAGTGGAGCGTGACGGCACCCTGTACTTCAACCCCGGCGCTGCGGGGCCGGCGCGCTTCGGCCGCCCCGTCTCCGTGGGCATCCTCGAGGTCTGCAACGGTGTCGTCTCCGGCGAGATCGTCGTGATCGAAGCGTGAGTGCGCCGAATGCTTCCCCGTCGCCGCGCGCGACGGTATACGCCTCCCATGGTGGCTCTGTCCTCAGTCGAGCGATGGGAGGCAATCGTCCCTCGCCTCGAGGCCGCGCGTCAGTCGCACCTGCTCTGCTTCTGGCCCACGCTCGGCGAGCCGAGCAGGCAACTGCTGCTGGCCGATCTGGAGGAAATCGCCCTCGAGTCGTTGCCGAACCTCGTGGAACGCTGTGTCTTGGGCGACGAAGCTTCGTCGTTGCCGCCCACCTCGGAGCTCGAGCCCGTGGTTCCCGAGCGCATCGCAGATGCTGGACCGGCCGCGCACGAAGCGGGTGAACAGGAGCTGTCGCGAGGCGCGGTCGCAGCGGTGACGGTAGCGGGGGGGCAGGCGACGCGGCTCGGTTTCGACGGGCCCAAGGGGATCTTTCCTGTGGGACCGGTGACGGGGCGCGGGAGCTTCCATCTGTTCGCCGAGCAGTTGCACGCGGCGGGCAAGCGCTACGGGCGTGCGGTGCCTTGGTACGTGATGACGAGCGCATCGAACCACTGTGCGACGGTGGCCTGGTTCGAGGCCCACGGGCTGCTCGGTCTCGCGCGGGATCAGGTTCGCTTCTTCGTGCAGGGCAGGATGCCGTGCTTCGGGCTCGACGGGAGAATCCTGCTGGCGGAGCGGGGGAGGGTGGCGTTTGCGCCCGACGGGCACGGCGGGATGTTTGGCGCGTTGAAGCGGTCGGGGATGCTGCGCGACATGTCGGAACGCGGAGTCCGCCATCTGTCGTGCTTTCAGGTGGACAATCCGTTGGTGCGATGTCTCGACCCGCGCTTCATCGGGATGCATGCGTTGGCCGGGGCGGAGCTCTCGGGCAAGTCCCTCGCCAAGGCCCATGACCGCGAAGGGCTGGGGACCTTCTGTCGGCACCGCGGCCGCTTGAGGGTCGTGGAGTACTCGGAGCTGCCGGAGTCGATGGCGACCGCGAGGGAAGCCGACGGGCGTCGGCGGTACGACGCGGGGAGCATCTCGGTGTACGTGATCGAGCGGGGGTTCGCGGAGCGGATGGCGGACGCGGGGCTGCCCTGGCACCGTGCGCGCAAGCGCGTGGCGCACGTGGACTGCGCGACCGGGCGGGCGGTGGAGCCGTCGGAGCCGAACGCCGTGAAGCTGGAGCGGTTCCTGTTCGACGCTGCACCGCAGGCGCGCGTGTGGCTCGTGGTGGAGACGGATCGGGACGAGGAGTTCGCGCCGGTGAAGAACCTGACGGGAGCGGACTCGGTGCAGACGAGTCGAGCGGCGCAGGTTCGACGGGCGTGCCGGTGGTTGAGGGAGGCGGGAGTGGAGGTGCCGGTGGGGGAGGATGGGGAGCCGGCGGCGGTGGTGGAGTTCTCGGCGAGGGTGGCGCAGGAGGCGCGGGGGCTGCGGGGGAGTGTGCCGGGAGGGCTGCGGATCGCGCCTGGGTCGTGTGTGTATCTGGGACCGGACGGGGTTCACGCCGTGGAGCGGTGAAGGGAGCGTCACTCGATCGTGCGGCACGTTCGCACTTGACGCCCCGCGCGTTGCGCCGTCTGATTCGCGCATGATTCGCGGGCTTCGCGGGCGCTGGCTGGGACGGGTGGCGGGCTGTGCGGTGTGGTTGGGGCTGCAGGCGTGGGGATGCAGCGACGTGACGCCGGAGACGCCGGCGTCGATGACGCGGGTGCGGACCGATCGATCGTATCTGCGCGACGAGCACGGCCGGTACATGTACTTCCAGGGGGTGAACACGAGCGGCAGCACGAAGGTGCCGTTCGTCGATCCGCAACAAGGGACCTTCACGTACGTGGAGCGTCCGTTCCCGCTCGATCGTGCGCGCTACGAGTTCTCGCGGATGCGCAAGCTGGGCTTCAACGCGATTCGGCTGCTGGTGATGTGGGAGGGGTTGGAGCCGAAGGTCCGAGGGGAGTACGACGAGGACTATCTGTCGTACTTGCGCGAGGTGGTGAAAATCGCCGGGGAGTTCGGGATCTTCGTGCTGATGGACATGCACCAGGACATGTTCAGCCGCCATCTCACGGTGCGCTACAACGAGGATCCGACTGCGGGGTTGAGCGATCCATCGCAGGCGGCGCCCGGGAGCCTTCAGCACAGCCTGTTGTCGCTGGTGCCGCCGTACACGGCGGAGGTGAAGGGCGACGGCGCGCCGAAGTGGGTGATCAAGGCTTGCATGCCGGAGAAGGATCTCGACTCGCCGAACTGGGGCATTCCCCGCATTGCGAGTGGGATGGACGAGCATCGGGGCGAGCTGATCACGCTGTACAAGAAGCTGTCGGGGGACGACGGCACGGGGAGCGCGGAGGTGCCGGAGTGGGTGCAGTACCTGATGGACAACCTGCCGCCCGCATTCCCGCCGAATCAGTCCACGGACATGCTTCCGTTCACCAACTGGGGAGTGGCGGCGGCGTTGTCGATCGACGTGGAGCGTTCGTTTGCGTGCCTGCTTGCGGGAGACAAGGCGTTCCCGGGGTTGGAGGTCGACGGGGTCAACATCAAGGACTACTTGCAGGAGGCGTACGCGGCGGCGTGGGCGAAGGTTGCCGAGCGGGTGGCGGATCTGCCCAACGTGATGGGCTACGACATCATGAACGAGCCCGAGGGCAACTTCCTGATCCTCGCGGCGGAGGCTGCGGCGATCCAGTTGAACGCGCCGGGCGCGGCCCATGACTTCATTCTCGATCGGTACAAGGACGACCCCGAAACCGGCGAGATGCTGTTCAACGTCATCATGGCGTTGCGCCTCCTGCCCCCGGACACCGAGCCCGAGACCCTGCGCCTGTGGGGCCTCGACAAGCTCGACCTGATGAACATCGTCTCTCTCAACTACGGCTTCGACCGCAATCACCTGACTCCCTTCTACGACCGCGTCGGCAAGGCCATCGTCGACAAGGACCCCAAGGCCGTCATCTTCATCGAGCCCTCCATGAGCGCCTCCAACCTCCTGGGCTCGGTCCCAGGGGGCATGTGGGACCAGAGCATGGTGCGTCCGCCAAGCCTGCCTCACGTCGCCTTCGCCCCGCACAACTACGCCGACATCTACCCCTTCATCGGCTTCAACCAGCAGCCGCGCCAGCTCACCGTCGAGGAGATCCGGTACCGCGACTACTCCCCCGCAATCACCGCCTCCAGGAGCCTGGCGGAGCACTCCCTCGGCAATGCCCCGGTGGTGTTCGGCGAGTTCGGCACCTACTTCAACTTCAACGGCATCGAGCAGTCGAAGGCCGATGGCTACGCGGTGTCGTCGCACGTCCTCGACAACTACTACGAGGCATTCGACGGCATGTTCCAGAGCCGGATCCTGTGGTGTCACTCGCCGGACAACGACTACACCTACGGCGACTGGTGGAATCACGAGGACTTCTCGATCGTGGACCCGCAGGGGAATCTGCGCAGCGAGCTGGCCTGGGCGCGCCCCTTCCCCCGGGCCCTGGCGGGCAAGCCCGTGCGCATGCACTTCTGGTCGGACTACCACTTCTTCGACCCGGACAAGGGAAAGCAGGCTCCCAGGCGCGAGTTCGAGCTCGTCTATGCGAGCAAGGAATCCGACGCTCCCACGGAGATATCCATTCCCGAGGTGCAGTATCCCGACGGGTTCTACGTGTGGGTCGACGACGGGACGTGCTACTACGATCACGGGGCGCACGTGCTGTATCACTATCCGCAGAACGACGCGCCGGAGGCGACGTACACGATTCGGATACTTCCGCCGCTGCCCCATCAGCCGAACGACGGGTGGCGGTACTTCTTCAAGGGCGACGAGGTCGTCACGCGCTAGGCCGGGTCGGCCCGGGGCTCGCGGAGCTCCCCGGGTGCGCGCGGCGGAGACGGATGCGAATGCGCACGTACGGAATGTCTGCTTCCCGGCTGAGCCGAATCGCCGTCCCCGGGGCGGCGGCAAGGGTGTTGATCGCGACGGCTCTCGCGACTTCGATCGCCGCGTCCGCGGCGGCCCAAACGCCCGCGGATTCCTCGCCATGGCCAGCCGACACGGCCTCCAAGCCGGGGGGCCGCGCGGCCGAGCAGCCCCCGGGGCCAGGAGCGTTCCCGCGCATCGAGGCCCACGCGGACCTGCACAACCTCGCCATCTTCCGCAACGATGCCGACTTCGATCGGACCGGTCCGTACTACGACCGCAACGGGCAGTCGGTGGGCGCCCTTGCGACGGTGTTCCGTCCGAAGCTCACCTGGCACATCGAGCGGGGCTTGCGCCTGTATTACGAGGCGGAGCTCGGGTTGAACTTCTGGAGCAAGAACAACCCGGACCAGCAGGCGGCGCCTGCGGCCGACGCCTTCGTGCTCAAGCACCGGGAGGTGTACAGCGAGGGCGAGTTCCTGGACCGCAAGGTGGGATTCAAGGCGGGCTACCAGTTCTATCGGGATCCGACCGGGCTCTTCCTGGGCCACTGGATGGGAGCGGCGAGCGCCTGGTGGTCCTGGCACCCGGATGCGCGGCTGTCGTTCATGGTCGGCCAGATCCCCGACATGACCTATGAGGGGTTGAACGCGCAGGACACCACGGTCCTGAACAACAACTTCAACCACGACATCTTCGTCGGCGGCCCCCGAATCGATCTGAAGCTCGGCGACTCCGCGTCCTTCGCCGCCAGCGTCCACGGCCTGTACGACGCCCACGTGATCGACATGACGCGCTGGTTCCTGGCGCCCAACGTGCAACTCACCTTCAAGAGCGGCCCTGCGGGCGGATTCGTCGGCGCCGTGGCGCAGATCGGAAAGTGGGAGAACGCCGGGCTGGGGGGCCGCGACCAGAACACCTTCGCGTGGGCCGCGCAGGCCCACGGCGACCTCTCGCTCTCCCCCCTCGACCTGTCGCTCAACCTGCTGGCCCTGAGTCCGGACGATCAGGCGGAAGGCAACTCCCGCAACGGGGCATTTGCGTACTCGAGCAAGTCGCGGAGCGCGACGATCATCCTGACGGAAGACGAGCTGCGCAACTGGTACGACCAGCTCGATCGTCGGATGGGCAGGTACGAGGGTGGTTTCTGGACGCACCGGGCGGGGCTGTTCGTGGGGGATCTCAAGGCGCAGTGGGCGGTGACCCGGGTCTTCCGCCCTGCGTTGGTGGTGGGCGCAGCGTCGGTGCTCAACAAGAAAAACGCGCTCGACAAGGCCTTCGTGGGGGTCGAGACGAACCTGAATCTCGAGTTCCGGCTGTCCGACCACCTGACGGCCCATCTGGTCGGAGCCGTGCTCGCGCCCGGAGGAGCGGGCGGTGCGCTGCTCAACCGCATCAGCCTGGGAGCCACCGATCCCATCTGGATGGCGGAGGGCTCGCTGCTGGCACGCTACTGATTCAATCCACCCTCGCCCTGCGCGGTGAGGTGCACCCGTGTGAGAGATCTCGGTTCGGAGATATCGAATGACTGTCATCCACCTTACGACGATCGACTGGATCATCATCGTCCTGTACTTCGTTGCGATCATCGGGATCGGGCTGTACCTGCGCCGCTTCACCAAGACCGGTGAGGACTTCTTCATGGCGGGCCGGCGCAACTCGAGCTGGGTCGCGGGGCTCGCGTTCCTCTCCGCCAACCTGGGGGCCCTCGAGATCCTGGGATGGACCGGCGGAACCATGAAGTACGGCATGGCCGTCGCCCACTGGTACTGGATCGGCGCCATCCCGGCGATGCTCTTCCTGGGCCTCTACATGATGCCCTTCTACTACTCGAGCCGGATCCACTCGGTGCCCGGCTATCTCAAGCTGCGCTTCGACGAGCGGATTCGCCTTCTGAACGCGATCTCGTTCGCGGTGATGACCCTGCTGATGTCGGGCATCAACCTGTACCTGATGGCGCTCGTGTTCCGCACGATCCTCGGGTGGGATTGGAACGTGTCCATGTGGGTGTCGGCGATCGCCATCGCCTCGTACATCACCCTGGGCGGGCTCATGAGCGCGATCTTCACCGAGATCGTGCAGTTCTTCCTGATCTGGGCGGGCCTGTTCCTGGTCTCGGTGCTCGGCGTCATGGAGCTCGGTGGACCGGGCGAGGTCTTCCAGGGTCTCCCCGAGAACATGGGGCGACTCTGGTCCACTCTCGGCAGCGCCGAGAACAACGAGATGCACGTCACCTGGGCCGGAATCGTGATGGGCCTCGGGTTCGTCCTGTCCTTCGGCTACTGGACCACCGACTTCCTCGTGGTGCAGCGCGCCTTCTCCTCCAAGGATCTCCGCTCCGCTCGCCTGACTCCGATCACCGCGTCGTTCTTCAAGATGGCGCTCCCCTTCATCGTGGTGGTCGCAGGCCTGGTGGCCTGGAAGCTCACCAACCAGGCGCACTCCGGCTTCCAGCTCCTCAACCACCCCAACAACCCCAACGAGCTCTGGCACGACACCGCGCTGCCGATGCTCATCGCCCGCTACTACCCGCCCGGTCTCGTGGGACTCGGCATCACCGCCCTCCTCGCCGGATTCATGGCCGGACAGGCGGGCAACGTCAGCGCCTTCAACACCGTGTGGACCTACGACATCTATCGCGCAGTCATCCGCCCCAAGTCCAGCGACGCCCACCTCGTGTGGATGGGCCGCGTCACCACCGTCGTGGGAATCCTCCTCTCGGTCGGCACGGCCTATGTCGCCATGCAGTTCAACACCATCATGGACTACATCCAGGCCATCTTCTCCTGGGTGAATGCCCCCCTGTTCGCGACCTTCCTCCTCGGGATGTTCTGGAAGCGAACCACGAGCACCGCGGCGTTCGTCGGCCTGATCTGCGGCATGATCACGTCGTTCTCCATCTTCATCGGATTCAAGCTCTTCGGCCCCTACATGGCCTCCTCCGGGCTCGCCCAACTACTCACCTTCTCCGCCGACCCGAGCGAGATGTCCCGCAATCTCTGGCAGGCCACCTGGGGCTGGGGCGTCTGCTTCGCCGTCACCTGGGGCCTGAGCTTCGTCACAAAGCCCAAGACCGATGCAGAGCTCCAAGGCCTGGTCAAGGGACTCACCCCCAAGACCGACGAAGCCCAGGTCCCCCTCATCGGACGCCCCGGCTTCTGGGCTGCCATCGCCGCCGTGGTGCTCGTCGCGCTCAACCTCTACTTCTGGTGAGGCCATCATGAGTCAGCAGCAAAAGTCCCTCTCCGCCGCACCCGAATCCGCTGCCCGCACCGTCGCGCCCGAACCCCTCCCCATCTGGTTCTTCGTCGGGATCATCCTCGGTGTCTACGGCGTCCTCGTCGTCATCGCCGGCCTCGTCTCCGGAGATCCCGATACCGTCCTCGGTCATACCCGCCCGGCTCTCTGGTGGGGTGCCGTCCTGGTCGCCGTCGGATACCTCTTCGTCGCCATCAGCCGCCCCGGCCCCGACAAGGCGGAATACAAAGGCCCGGGGAGACGCGTTCAGACCCGGCCCCCCTCGTTCCCCGTGGCCACCGCCGACACCCCCCTCGCCGTCGAACCCGACAAGGTCTGGCAGGTGCTCTGCGGCGACACTGCGCACTGGCGTGCGGGCGTGTACTCGCCGGAGCTGACCTCGGCCGACGACATCGAGGAGCTCGAGCGACACGACTGTCCGGAGCTGTTCCTGCTGATGGACGGCGAGGTCACGCTCCTGGTCGCAGAGGGCGAAAAGACACGGCAGATCGAGCTCGAACCCGGCAAGCCGGTGCTCGTGGCGGCTCCGCACTCCGGCTTCTGTCCCAAGGGCCCCCACACCGGCCGAGCCTTCGTCGTCGAGCGGGACTCCTTCGACACGCTCTACCAGAAAGTCTCCGAATGGACCGCCCGCTCGAAGGCGTGATTCGACGTTTCGAGGAGTCGTTCGCTCGCCGGCCCACGCACGCGGCGCACGCCGGCGGACGGGTGAACCTCATTGGCGAGCACACGGACTACCACGATGGGTTCGTGTTTCCTGCCGCGATCGATCTGCGCACCGCGGTCGCGGGCGCGCCTCGCGAAGACGGTGTGATTCGGATTCGATCGACGCGGGCGAGCGACGAGGCGCAGGCCCGCGTCGGAGCCTTGCGAATCCCCGTCGTGGTGGACTGGCGGGCCTACGCGACGGGGCCCTTCTGGGCGTTGGGCGAGAAGGGCTATCCGGTGTGCGGCGCCGATGTGCTGGTGGACGGCGACGTGCCGTTGGGCGGCGGGCTGTCCTCGTCGGCCTCGCTCCAGGTGGCGCTGGTCGGGCTCGCGTCATCGCTGGCGGGCGCGGCGTTGCCCGCGCCCGAGGTGGCGAGCATCGCGCGGCTGGCCGAGAACGGGTATTGCGGTGTGCCCTGCGGGATCATGGATCAGATGGCGAGCGCATGCGGACGCGAGGGGCACGCGTTGCTGCTCGATTGCCGCACGCTGGGTTGGGAGGCGGTCCCGGTGCCTTCGGGCTGGGCGCTGGTAATCGCGGACAGCGGAGTCAAACATGCGCTGGGGACGTCGGAGTACGGGCGTCGCCAGCAGGAGTGTGCGCAGGGGCTCGAGGTGATTCGACGTCGGCACGCCGGGGTGCGGGCACTGCGCGATGCCACGATGGAGATGGTGCAGGAGGCGAGCGGGGAGCTGGAGGCTCGTCTGGTGCGCCGGCTGCGTCACGTGGTGAGTGAGAACCGTCGGTGTCTCGAGGCGCGAGATGCGATGTTGCGCGGGGATTCCCCCCAGATGGGCGCCTTGCTCGCGGCCTCGCACCGGAGCCTGGCCGCGGACTACGAGGTGTCGTGTGCGGAGCTCGACCTGCTCGTGGAGCTCGCGGCGGGGATGGCGGGGTTCCTTGGCGCGCGGCTGACGGGCGCCGGATTCGGCGGCAACACGATCAACCTGGTGGCGTCGGAGCGAGCCCTCCTCTTCGCGGAAACGCTCGCCGAGTCCCATGCGTCGCGAACGGGGCGGCGCATCGACACCCGGGTGGTGCGTCCCTCGGACGGGCTCTCGGTGATCCAGGTCTGACGGAGACCTCGTGGCGCGTCGTTCACTCTCCTCGACCCGCGTGTCGGCGGGCTGGTAGAATTGCGCAACACGAACGGAGGCTCGACGATGCATCGCAAGGGAAGCTGGGTGGTGGCGGGGGCGATGGCGGTCATGGCAACGGCTTCGACGGCGGAGGCGAAGCCTGCGTGGAGCCTGGTCTACAGCGAGATGAACTCGGGCAACGCGATGACGGCGCTCGACGCCGTGGACGCGACGCACGCGTTTGCGGTGGGCATCAGCAGCCAGAACGGCAACTCGTCGCCGGTGGCGATCAAGACGGAAGACGGAACGACCTGGGACAAGATCATGCTCCCCCAGGGCTACATGATCGCGATGTACATGGCGATCGGCTTCGTGGACGGGAATGTGGGGTATCTGGCGGGCTTCACGGGCAAGGGGGGACGGGTCTGGAAGAGCGACACCGCCGGGTTCTCGTGGAACGAGGTGGTCCAGCTCGGTCAGGAAGACGTCCCGATGCACCTGCAGGCGTTCCCCACGGGCGAGATGTTCGCCGCGGCCGGCAGCAAGATGGTCGTCTTCGACGGATCGGCGTATGCGACCGTCCCGGTCGAGGTCGCATCGGGGCTGAGCCTGAGCGCGGTGCGGATGCTGAACCCGACGTGCGGATACGCGGTGGCGACGCCGGCGGAGACGGGGGAGCAGTCGGCGTTGTTCTGGACCGCCGATGGCGGCAAGAGCTGGGAGGCGAGGGGCGGCACGGTCAACGCGCTGATCAGCCGGATGTGGTTTGCGAGTCCGACGTTGGGGTGGGCGGCAGCCACGAAGGGTGGGGCCGGGGTGGTGATGAAGACGACGGACGGTGGGATGACGTGGAGTGATCAGGCGATCCCGCCGCATCCGAAGACGGGGGCCATGGGGGAGGAAGCGGCGGCGACGGACTGCTTCGACGTGCGGTTCTTCGACGATCGGAGGGGGGTGGCGACGTGCGTGGCGTGCACGGGGGGGTGCGGGGGAGGCGAAGGGGAGACGCCGAGCTACGTGTCGATCTTCGTGCGCACGGACGATGGTGGGGGGACGTGGGCGATGGATCCGGACTACGAGGGGGTGATGCAGGCGCCGCCGTTCGGAGCGATGGCGAAGTTCTCTGGGATGTTCTGGCTGGCGTTTCCGGATCCGAACCACGGGTACCTGACAGGAACGAACAACCTCGTGTTGCGCTACGAGGCAGCGGAGCTGGAGTCGGAGGGCTGGGGGCAGGCCACGTGCGAGAGCGGGAGCGCGGGAGCAGGAGGATCGGGGGCGGCGGGGTCGGGGGCGGCGGGGGCAAGCGGAACAGGTAGTTCGGCAAGCGAAACATCTGACGACGGCGGGTGCGGATGCCGTGCGTCTTCGGAGGCGGGCACCGGATTCTGGGGTGCGGCGCTCGGTGCGATCGCCCTCGCGGCGAGGCGCTGGAGGCGTTGAGAGTGCGGGCACGCTTCTGGACCGCATGGGCATGCGCGTCGGCGCTGCTGGGCTGCGACTGCGACAAGGGTCTGCCCGAGACCCCCGCAGTCCCGCTGGCCCCCGCGTCGGTCGCGTCGGGCGCGCAGGCCGGACCTGTCGAGCGTGGGACGCCGTCCCCGGCGGTGGAGGGGGCGCCCTCCTCGCCTGCAGGCTCAGCCTCTGCGGGTCCGGTGGCGGTGGCCTTCGACGCGCCGGTGGAGGTGAAGCTGATCGATCCGGGGGCGGAGCCGCGCAAGGCGTTGCGCTACAAGTTCCACATCGGGTCCATCGAGACGCTCCGCATGGACATGCGGATGGCGATGGGCATGCAGGTGGGGATGAACAAGCAGCCCGAGGGGGCGACGCCGGGGATGCGGCTCGTGGTGGTGCTGACGCCGACGGAGACGACGCCGGCGGGGGATGTGCGCTACGGGTTCCGTCTGCAGTCGGCGGAGGTGTTGAAGGACCCGACGATCGCGCCGCAGGTGTTGGCGGGGGCGGAGGCGCATGTTGCGACGTTGGTGGGGCTGACGGGGTCAGCGGTGATCGATGCGCGGGGGATGACGAAGGCGGCGACGTTCGAACCTCCGGCGAACATGGGGCCTGCGTTGCGATCGGTGTTCGACAACCTGCGGCACTCGTTGCGCAATGTCGCCTCGCCGCTGCCCGAGGAGCCGGTAGGCAAGGGGGCGCGCTGGGAGGTTACCCTGCCGCTCGACACGCCGGGGCTGAAGCTGAGGCAGATCACGACGCACAAGCTCGAGTCGATCGTTGGGGACAAGGTGCGGGTGCAGGTGAGCCTGAAGCAGGAGGCGCCGCGCCAGCCGGTGACGATCCCGGGTGCGCCTCCGGACTCGACGGCGGTGCTCGAGGAGCTGGAATCGAACGGCTCAGGGAAGATGTCCTACGATCTGAACCGGATTGTCCCGGACTCGACGCTGACGATGACGAGTGCGAGCACGATCTCGGCGAAGGAGCGCGGGACGGCGCAGACGATCAAGATGACGGTGCGGATGCAGGTGGAGACGAAGCGACAGTAGCAGTGCGAGGGCGGATCTGCGTCGATTCGCGCGGCATCGCCCCCAAGCTCCGACCGCACCGGGTACCGTTTGTCATGGCCGGGTGAACCGGGGTATGATGGCTTTCGCACTGTGCCTTGGGGCCCAGGGCACCTCGTCCGGCTTCCGGTCGGGGGGGACGAGTCGACGATGACGCAGGACGCCCAGAATCGCATCTCACTGCACAACTCCGAGCAGAGTGATCCGCTCGTGGGGACGGTTGTGAACGGGCGGTTCAGGGTACTGCGTGTGGTCGCGACGGGCGGGATGGGTCGGATCTACCAGGCGGAGCAGTTGCCGTTGGGGCGCCGGGTGGCGCTGAAGGTCCTGAGCCAGCAGTACACGAGGTCGTCCGACGACGAGGCGTTCCAGAAGCGGTTCTTCCTCGAGGCGAGCATCCTGTCGAAGCTGCAGCACACGAACATCGTGACGGTGTTCGACTATGGGCGCATCGAGGGGACGAGTCCCGAGTCGTACTTCATGGTGATGGAGTTCCTCTCGGGGGAGACGCTGCACGAGCGACTGGTGCGGCTGGGAACCCTGTCTCCGTCCGAGGTGATCACGCTTGCGCGGCAGCTTGCGCGCGGGCTGCGGGAGGCCCACCGGAACAACGTCGTCCATCGCGACTTGAAGCCGTCGAACATCATGCTCCTGCCGCAGGAGGACGGGTCCGAGCTGGTGAAGGTGGTGGACTTCGGTCTGCTGAAGGTGTTGACGGACGATTCGGATCAAGTGACCAAGGACGGGACGTTCCTCGGCTCGCCGCGCTACATGTCGCCGGAACAGATAGCGCACGGCAAGGTGGATCACCGCACGGACGTGTACTCGCTGGGGGTGATCCTGTACCAGTGTCTGTGCGGGCAGGTGCCGTTCGACTCGGAGCACGCGGTGCAGACGCTGATGGCGCACCTGAACTCACCGGTTCCGCCGTTGCGTTCTCGCACTCCGGCGGGGGTCCAGATCCCGGACCTGCTCGAGGGCTACGTGATGCGCTGCCTTGCGAAGTCGGCCGACGACCGTCCGGCATCGATGGAGGCGGTGGTACGGGAGCTGGGGGACATCCAGGTCGCGCTCGGGTTGGCCGCTCCGGTCTCCGGGCCCTCGGGCGTGCAACGCTACGACATCGACACGGGCTCGCTCAATCGCAAGGAGCTATCGCAGTCGTCCTCCGGGATCATCAAGGGACGCGTCACGGTCGTGACTCCGGATGCGGAGCGGCTGGCTGTGCAGCCCATGGTGGAGCCAACGTTGGCGACTCGGGACATCGCGGTGTCCCGGGCGCTTCCGCGGTGGACGCCCATCGTGGTCGGGGCATCGGTGCTTGCGGCAGGTCTGGCGGTCTTGGGGGTCGTGGCGTTGCGTCCGACGGCGGCGACACCTGCGGCGCTCTCGGCTCCTGCGCCCGCGGTATCCGAGCACGCGAGCCA
>JAKLDZ010000220.1 GCA_022703255.1 Myxococcota bacterium
CCTCCGGGAGGGCCGCCCGCGTAGCCGCCGCCGGGAGGCGCACCGAATCCACCGGGAGGCTGCTGCCCGGGAGGTGCACCGTATCCACCGGGAGGCTGCTGCCCGGGAGGCGCACCGTATCCGCCGGGAGGCGCTCCGGGAGGCGCTCCGCCGTATCCACCCGGAGGCGCTCCGAATCCACCGGGGGGCGCTCCGGGAGGCGCTCCGGGAGGCCCGTAGCCGCCGGGCTGACCGGGAGGTCCTCCGAACCCGCCGGGCGGCGCGCCTGGAGGCCCATAGCCTCCAGGAGGTCCGTAGCCGCCGCCTGCCGCGTACTGCGTGGATTCGTTCGATGAGATTTGCATGCGCACGATGGTCGGCGACCCCTGCTGCGGTTGTCAAGGACAGTGCGAGATGGCGAGCGCGACGTGGCAGCGCACGTCGGTCGTCAACGCGACAGCAGCAGCACGACGACCTGGGCCAGCACGACCCTCAAGAACATCGTGAGGGGGTAGACCGTGGCGTAGGCAACCGAAGGAGCGTCGTTGCGCACGATCTGCGTCGCATAGGCGAGCGCCGGAGGATCCGTCATCGACCCCGCGAGCAGACCGCACAGCGAGACGTAGTTGAGCTTGCGCCGCCAGCGCGCCCAGAAGGCCACGGCAAGCAGCGGGACCAGCGTGACGACCGCGCCCAGCAGCATCGTCGTGAGCCCCTGGGCACTGAGCAGGATGCGAAAGAACCGCTCGCCCGACTTGAGCCCGACGCACGCGAGGAAGAGCGCGATCCCGAGCTCTCGCATGAGGATCTTCGCGGAGGCGGGGACGTAGACCAGCAGCGGTCCCACCTTGCCGAGCCGTCCGAGGATGATGGCCACGATGAGCGGGCCGCCAGCGAGACCGAGCTTGACCGCGACCGGCATACCGGGGACGGCGATGGGCCAGCTCCCCAACACGACTCCCAGGGCGATGCCGAGGAAGATGGGGAGCACGCGGGCCTTCTCGAGATCGGCGACCGAATCGCCGACCTCTCTTGCGGCGCGCTCGACAGCCTGGTCCTCACCGACGACGGTGAGCCGGTCGCCGTACTGCGTGCGCAGTCCTCCCGAGGCGCTGAACTCCACGCCCGAGCGGATGACCCGGGTGACGACGACGCCGTAGCGCTCCTCGAGCTCGAGGGCTTCGATCGTCTTTCCGACCTTGTCCTTGTTGGTCACGACGATCTTGCGGACGTGGATCCTGCTGGGGATCGACGGGATGCGCAGGGAGCTTGTGCGTCCGACGATGACGCGGAAGTCCTCGACGCGGGTCTCGCTCCCCACGACATGGAGGACGTCGCCGGTGGCCATGACCGCATCGGGCGTGGCGATGCGCTGCTCGCCGTTGCGGAACAGTCGGGACACGACGGTGCCCGGGCCGACGAGCCCCATCAGCTCCTCGATGGTCTTGCCGTGGAGGTTGGTGTTGGTGACCTCGACGTCGAGCTCGCGAAGGGGTTTGGCTTGGGTGCGTTGGGCCTTGTCGAAGGCGGAGGACTCGGCATCGGGATCGATGCGGAAGGCCCGGCGCACGATGAGCATGGTGAGAATGATGCCGACGATGCCGAAGGGATAGGCGAGGGCGTAGGCGAGTCCGACGCTCTCCTTGGCGGAGGCGGCGTCGGGCAACAGGTCGCCGAGGGCCTGCTGGGCGGCACCCAGGGAAGGGGTGTTGGTCACGGCCCCGGACAGCAGGCCGGCGATCGTGGGGACGTCGAGGCTCATGAGGAAGCCCACGACAACGGCGCAGGCGGTACCGCCGAGGACGATCGCGGACGACATGAGGTTGAGCGACAGGCCTTCGCGTCGAAGGGAGGAGAAGAAGCCGGGACCGACCTGGAGCCCCATGGCGTAGACGAAGAGCACGAGGCCGAACTCGCGGAGGAACTCCATGGTCTCGTGACCGATGGTGAAGCTCAGGTGGCCGAAGACCAGGCCGGTGAAGAGCACGCCGCCGACTCCGAGGCCAACGCCGGCGACGCGAACGCTTCCCAAGGCGAAGCCGGTGGAGATGACGACGCCGAGCACCAGCAGTCCATGGGCGACGGACTGGTTGTCACGGAAGAGCGAGACGATCCATTGCATCGCTCAGGCCTTTTCGATCGCCGCCAGCACGCCGGCGAGGCCGTCGAGCATGGACTTCATGCTCGCGGGCTGGAACCCGGTCACCGCGCGCGATTCGATCCACTCGGGCGGGACGTCGGCGAGGAAGCGACTCGGTGTGCGGGCCGCTCCCTTGGGGCCGCCGCGAGCCTGGCGTGTCCGAGCCCTGCACAGGTACAGGCGGTTCATCGCGCGGGTCACGGCGACGTAGAACAGGCGACGCTCCTCGCCGAGATCCTGGGGCTCGACATCGGAGGCCTTGGCATCGAGCGTGCGCGCGTGCGGCAACAACCCCTCCTCGAGGCCGGCGACGAACACGGTGTCGAACTCCAGCCCCTTGGATCCATGGATGGTCGTGAGGGTTGCGACGTTGCCAGGGTCGTCGGAGTCGGTCTCGCTCTGCAGCGTCATCATCTGCAGAAACCCGCCAAGCGCGTCGACTCCGCGCAGCTTGTCGTCGTTGCGCTCGAGCATCGCCAGGAACGCGTCGAGGTTTCCCTTGCGGCGCGCCGCGACGGCGTTGGAGCCGGAGCCCGCTGCGATGTCGGTTTCGAGGCGCACGCCGGACACGATGCCCTTGGCGATGGAGCAAGGCGATTCGCTTGCGGCGAATCGTCGGGAGGCGATCTCGATCACAGCGTGCAGCGCCTTGCAGCCGTTGGCTGCGTGCGGTGAGAGCCCGGGGATGGTGGGGGCGCGCTCCACGGCCCACGATAGGGGTTTGGAGTTGGCGAGCGCGTGCTGCGCCAGGCGCTCGACCGCGACGTCGCCGATGCCGCGTGCGGGGTAGTTGATGATCCTGCGGAGTGAGATGTCGTCGCGGGGGTTGAGGGCGGCGCGCAGGTAGGCGATGAGGTCCTTGACCTCTTTCTTCTCGTAGAACTGGGTGCCACCGACGAGGCGGTAGGGGATCTGCTGGCCCTTGAAGGCCGTCTCGATGGCTTCGGCCTGGGTGGCGGATCGGAACAGCACCGCGATGTCGCGCGGCTTGAGCCCCTCGTCGAGGAGCCGGCGCGACTCGTTGCCGATGAACTGCGCCTCGGCCTCGCCGTTCTCCCCGACCACCATCTGGACCTTCTGACCATCGGGTCGCGTCGCCACCAGACGCTTGTCGTGCCGCTTGCCCTCCGAGGCCTGGATCACGCCGTTGGCGACCTCGAGCACCGCACGGCAGGATCGGTAGTTCCTCTCCAGCTTCACCACGCGCGTGCCTGCGAAGTGCTGATCGAACTCGAGAATGTTCGCGACGTCGGCACCACGCCATCCGTAGATCGCCTGGTCGTCATCGCCGACCACGCAGACGTTCGAGTGCCCTCCTCCGAGCAGGCGCACCAGTCGCAGCTGCGCGTGATTCGTGTCCTGGTACTCGTCGACCAGCACGTAGCGGTACCGCTCCTGCCACCGCTCGCGCACGTCGTCCCGGCTCTCGAGCAGCGTGACGGTCTCGCACACGAGGTCGTCGAAGTCGAAGGCGCGAAACGCTCGCAGCGCCTTCATGTAGCGGGGATACACGATCTTGGTGACCTCGCCGTACTCGTCTCCGAGCCGCGGCTCGTAGGCGTCGGGCACCACGAACTCGTTGCGAGCCTTGGAGATGCGCGCGAGGATCGCCCAAACGTCGTAGCGTCGATCGGCCGCACCGCGAACCGTGCGAAGGATCTCGCGCACGACGCCAGCCTGATCGGCCTGGTCGAAGATGGCGAAGCGCCCGTCCGGGATGCCGAGGGCCTTGCTCTCGATGCGGAGGAACTTGAGGCCGAAGGCGTGGAACGTGCCGATGGTGGCTTCGGCCGCGCGATGCCCGGCGAGGCGCACGATGCGCTCGAGCATTTCGTTGGCGGCCTTGTTGGTGAAGGTCATCGCGAGGATCGCGCGAGGGGGCGTGCCGCGCTCGATGAGGCGCGCGATGCGCTGGGTGATGACGGTGGTCTTGCCGGATCCGGCGCCGGCGAGGACGAGCATGGGGCCCGGTCCGTGCTCGACTGCCTGCTGCTGCTCAGGGTTCAACGCCATGGGAACCCCGGGGGCGTAGCGCATCCGGGTGCAATGAGGAACAGGAGACCGCAGGGGAGGAGCGAGAGCGGGCGGGGAGAGGCGAGGGCGCGCGGCTCAGTTGCCCGGGGGCACTGCGTAACGGCCGGGGAACGGGTCGGCCTGCTGGCGACGATTGAGCTCTTCCGGCGTCCAGACCGGATTCGTGCCGCGCTCGTTGAACAGCGCGACGCCGATGACGCCGACGTTCGCCGAGCCCTGGCCGGAGCGCCCCGCATAGGAGCCGCGCACGGAGCTGAAGCGGAACGCGGCGACCTCGTTGGCGCTGCGACGCCATCCGTCGATCTCGAGAGTGGCGTACGGTTGGATCAGGTATCCGCGCTTCACGAAGCTGCCCGCCTGGCCGTCGATGACATCGAGACCGTCCACCGTGGCGACGCACTCGAAGCGGTAGCGCGTGTTGTTCTGCACGACGATCGTGTAACGCGACCCCGCTTCACCCACCGCGTATTGCCGTCCCGCGGAAGAGAACCCGGGGAGCGTGCGACCGCCTTCGTCACGCAGGGAAACCGTGAGCCCGCCGCCGAGAATCGAGAGGGTGTTGCGCTCGAGCGAGCGGTAGTCCGACTGGCGGGCCATGGCGTTGGCCCCTTCGCGGTCGTTGTAATAGATCGCCGTGACGTTGAAGGGGTTGCTCGCGCTGTCACGCACGAACGGTGCGGTCGTAGTGCGGCTCTCGCGGGTCTCGCCCCATCCGGTGCCGAGCCCGGGGCGCGCCTGCTCGGCGGGTTCGGCGCGACGGGCCTCCTCGCGCACGCGTGCACCCGCCCCGTCGGCAGGCGCAGCCTTGGCGGCGGGAGGGGCACCGGGGGAAGAGGATTCGGCCTCGCCACCCGGGGCACCTTGGGCGGGCATGGTGGCAGGGGAGGCCGACTGCGGGGAAGCGAGGTCGGCCGTGGCAGCCTCCCTGCCGGCAGGTGCCGAGGAGTGGGCGCGATAGCCGCCCGACGGCGCAGCCGATCCAGCGCATCCCACGAGCCCTGCCATCAGGATTCCAACCACCCACGTCCGCCAGGTACCGAGCTTCATCTGAGCCTCCATCGGTTCGTCGTCTCCACCGCCAAACGACGCTCGAACGACGAGCTTACACCCGGAGGGACAGGAGCGAGAGGGGGGACGGGGGGAAAGGGGGAGAGAGGGTCAGGGCGCGAGACGGCGAGTCCAGACGTCGCCATTCTGGCCGTTGCCACCGGCGGCGTTGCGGTAGTCGATCCACACCACGCTGGCGGCGTTGGTCGCAGGAGAGGCGAGGATCAGGGGGTACTGGCTGTCGGCAGCGGATCCGCCGACGGGGTTGGCCGAGGTGTCGATGTCCATGCGGAACGCCGTGCCGGCGGATGCATGGAAGGTCGTGCCCCGATCGATCGACACGCTGGCGATGACGGAGGTGGGAAGGAAGCGCATGTCCTGCCAGGTGAGGAAGACGTTGTCGCCCTTGCCCAGGGCGACGCGCGGGAAGTAGGAGGCGGTGGAGCCCAACAGGTCGCCGGTGTCGGCTCTCGCGCACGCGGTCTTCCACGTGGCGCCCGCGTCGTCGGAGTGATTGACCCGGATGTCGGTGGCTCCGCTGCGGGTATCCTCCCAGGCCACGACCACCTTTCCGTCGCGTGCTGCGATGGTTGGGGCGGAGGCGTTGGCGAAGGTGGCATCGACATTGACGACGGCGCCGTCTGTGACCCCGCCGATCTTCCTCCAGGTCACGCCGGCGTCGTTGGAGACCGCCACGCGGATGGCTTTCTTTTCGGAGCGCAGATCGGTCCAGGCGACGTACACGTTGGAGCCGTCGGCGGCGATGGAGATCTCTTCTGCGGAAGCGCCCGTGGAGTTGGGCTGCAGGGCGACGACGTTGGTGACGGCCGGGGTGCCGGCGTTCATGTCGAGGCGTGCGAAGTAGACCTGGGCAAGGCCGGAGACGCGTTTGTCACGCCACGCGAGGAAGACGATGCCGTTGCCGTTGGAGGCGATGACGGGCAGCTCCCCCTTGTTGAGTCCGGCACCCGAGTTGACCAGCAACGGTGTGGCCAGCCAGGTGGTGCCGCCGTTCTTCGAGTAGTTCACACGCACGTTGCGCGTGGGGTTGAACGCGTCGCCCGCGATGTCGCTCCACACGACCGCCAACCAGTCATTGGTACCCGCGTCGGGCTTCGCGACCGCGCCCGAGGGGGCGTAGCAGTCGATCGAGGTGTCGCTCGCCGCAGGCGCGTCGATCTTGATCGCGCCACCCCAGGCCGTGTAGGGGGCGCTCGCGGAGCGGACGTGGATGCGGCGGACGGCGCTGAGGAAGTTCGAATAGGCGACCCAGGCTCGTCCGTTGCGCACGAAGACGCTCGGCTCGACCTCGCCGTAGATGTCGCTGGCGACGGTCAGCTCCGCAGCCCCCCAGCTCGATCCAGCGTCGGTCGACACGCGGCCGTAGATGTTCGGATAGGTGCCGGAGCGCATGTCGGAGTAGACCGTCATGAACAGGTCGCCGGCAGAGGCGGCCGCGAGCTGGAACGACGTCCACTGACCGACGGTGGTCCCGGTGTCGAGTCGGATCGGCTCACCGGTCCCGTACACGCACCCTTCGTCGATGACGCCATCGCAGTCGTTGTCGAACGCGTCGTTGGTGGCCCCCTTCGGAGCATCGCAGACTTCGGTGGAGGGGCCGACGCCGCCGGTGCACACCAGGGTTCCGGAGATGCACTGACGCGTTCCCGGCGTGCAGGCGCCGGGAGAGCCCGGCACCAGGTCGCACGACTGCCCTTGACCCGAAGGGTTGTCGTCGACCACGCCGTTGCAGTCCTGATCCTTTCCATCGCAGCTCTCGGCCGCGGGACCGACGGCCCCGTCGCACTTGACGGCCCCCGCCGAGCAGATCGTGACGCCGAACTTGCACTCGCCGACCTGGGAGGTGCCGCATGCGAAGCCGATCTGCGGCAGGTTCAACGGACCGGAGCCGTCCGGGTCTTCATCGGTCTGGCCATCGCAGTCGTCGTCCTTGCCGTTGCAGGTTTCTTCGCCGGGGAAGACCTGCTGCACGCACTTGGGCACGCCCGCGACGCACACGGTCTTGGACGAGCAGATGTCGTTGGGGTCGTCGGCGGGGCAGAGCTCGGTCAGCGGCGGATTGAACACGCCGCCCGGCGGGTTGTCCGCGAGGCCGTCGCAGTCGTTGTCGATGCCATCGCAGGTTTCGACGCCGTTGTTCGTGGGGGAGCAAGCATACTCGCAGCCATTGCTCGCCTGGCCGTCGTCGTTGTTGAACCCGGGATCGCACCCGGTCCACTGGCAGGTGGGCACGCCCAGCTCGGGCTGACAGGTCACGGTGGAGTGGGGGAAGTAGACGTGGCAGTCGCGACCGCACTGTCCGCAGTTCAGGGGGTCGTGCTGCAGATCGAAGCCCTCGTCGACCGAGCCGTCGCAGTCGTTGTCCTTGCCGTCGCAGGCCTCGACGCCGCCATGGGTGAGCGTGCAGGCGTACTCGCACCCGTCGGAGACGTCGCCGTTGAGGTCGTAGAAGTTGAGCAGGCACTTGTCGAACTCGCAGGCGCCTTGGGGGGTGCACTTGCCGGTGGCGAAGGGATAGGAGCAGACCGACTCGCAAGAGTACTCGCAGCCGTTGTCGGCGACGCCGTCCTTGTCGAAGTAGCCTGGGAAGCAAGCGCCGAGCACGCACGCGCCCCCCTGGCACAGGGGCGCCGCGTTCGCGAAGGCTCCGCCGCACGACTTGCCGCACTGCCCGCAGTTGAGCGGATCGCTCGCGGTGTCGGGTTGATCGTCGACCTGGCCGTTGCAGTCGTTGTCCACCAGGTCGCAGACCTCCTTGCCGCCGTTGGTCACGACGCAGAAGTACTCGCAGCCGGTGGCCGGGTCGTTGTCGAGGTCGAAGTAGTTGGGCAGGCAGGCGCCCATGGAGCAGACGCCCTGGCTGTCACAGACGCCGACGGCGAAGGGGAAGGTGTTGCAGCTCGACTCGCAAGTCCACTCGCACCCGTCGGCCTCGTTCTGGTTGTGATCGAAGTGGCCGGGGTCGCAGGAGGACAGGATGCACGCGCCCTGCTCGCAGGAGGCAGAGGCGAAGGGGAAGAGGTTGACGCACGAGTTGCCGCAGGCGCCGCAATGGTTGACGTCGGAGGAGGTGTCGACGCCGTCGTCGATGGATCCGTCGCAGTCGTTGTCGACGTTGTCGCAGATCTCGACGCCGCCGTTGGTCTGGGTGCAGGGGTAGTCGCAGTCGGCGACGGCGCTGGTCGGGTTGTCGGCCCACCCTGGGAGGCAGTCGCCGATGGCGCAGACGCCCTGCTTGCACAGGGCCTGGGCGTTGGAGAAGAGGCAGACGTTGCCGCACTTTCCGCAGTTCTGCGTGTCAGCCTTGGTGTCGAAGCCCTCGTCGATCAGACCGTTGCAGTCGTTGTCCTTCTCGTCGCAGAGCTCGACCCCCCCGTTGGTCTGCGTGCAGAGGTACTCGCAGCCGTTCTTGGCGATGTCGTTGTCGAGGTTGAGCCAGCCGTCGGCGCACTTCGCCACGCACTGCCCCTTCTCGCAGGTCACCAGGGTTCCGGGGAGCTTCTCGCAGACCTTGCCGCAGGTACCGCAGTTCTGCGGATCGGTGTCCGTGTCGCCGCAGTTGGTGACGACGTCGAAGGCCGCGGAGACCATCGCGAAGCCGTGGCCGACGGCGCCGTCGAAAAACCAGGTCTCCTGGCCGGCATCGAGGTCGTGCGCAGGCCCCTCGCAGTTGAAGCACCACGCTTCGTCGGCACAGCCGGCGAGGACCGACGGGGCGCAGAGGCAGAGCAGGGTCCAGGTCAACCAGCGGTTCATGACTGCACCTCGGTGCGGCTGGAGCGCCTGCGAAGAATCGTGGCGAGCGAGACGAGAGAGAGGAGCAGCGCCGACGAGAAGGGAACACGGTTGGGAGAGGTGCCGCAGGCGCAGCCTCCTCCGCCGGTCGCGAGCCCCCACTTGTCGGGCTTGCCGTCACCGTCGGAGTCCTCGGGGTTGCCGGCCCCCGCCGCGGAGGTGGAGCCTCCCGTGGAGGTCGAGCCAGCGGAGCCCGCATTGCCGGAGGATCCACCCCCGGCGCCCGCTTTGCCGCCGTCCGGTTTGGCTCCGCCTGATCCCGCCGATCCTGCAGCGCCCGCTGCTCCGCCGTCGGCAGCCTCGCACAGGCCCGTCTTCGGATTGCACACCGTGCCGCCGGCGCACTTGCCCGTGCAATCGATGGGGGTGCAGTACCCGCTCTTGCACACCTGGCCCAGCGGGCAGTCCGAGAACTCGCCGCCGGAGGAGCACTTCTTCGAGCAGACTCCCGCGATGCA
>JAKLDZ010000221.1 GCA_022703255.1 Myxococcota bacterium
CAACCGTGGTGAAGCGGAAGAGGAGTCTGCAGCTCCGCGAGCCTTCTTCCCATCGACACCGCTGCAAGGGACGCCCCGATTCCGCTGCGCTGTCTGCTTCGGCCCCCCCTTTGGGGGACGGCAGGTCGGTGATGCGACGGATTCCCGTGGTTGCGTGCGCGACCGCTCTGGTTCCGCCGCTACTCCAGCAACAACCCCTTGAGGCTTTCAATCTGCTGGGGCGTCACTCCGTGGCTGGTGAAGTACGCGGCGGTCCCGCCCGAGGACTCCACCCGATCGAAGACGGCGTTCAGCCACGCGGCATCCGTCTGCACGCTGCTGTCCTGGTTCGCCACGAAGTCCTGCGCGATCGCCGCGCGCGGGACCCCCAGAGCGAGCAGCACCAACGCCGTGATCATGCTCGCTCGATCCCTGCCGATCACGCAGTGAACGAGCACCGCCGATCCCTGCGGCGCCGCGAGCGCCCCGAAGACCTGCGGCAACTGCGGCTCCGCTGCTGCGATGGTCTTCAGATACGCATCCACGCTCGGAGGCAGGATCTTGGGAAGCGGAACGAGCACGTAGGCTGCGCCCGACTTGGCGCAGGCAGCGTCGGGCGTTGCCGCTGCATCGCTCTCCTCGCGCAGGTCGAGGACGGCTCGAACCCCCAGGGAGCTGAGCTGGCCGCATCCCGTCGACGACAACCCGCCCAGGTGCCCGGACCGGATCAGCGCTGCGGTGCGCACGCGCTTGCCGTCGGAGGTGATCAGCCCGCCGACGTGACGAGCGTTGAAGACCCCGTCCAACGCCACGGGCCCCCCTCCCCCGCCTGCCGTCCCCGATTCGGCGGGCACATCGGTAGCGTCCTTGCCGCCTTCAACGGCGGCTTCCTGCTGCCCGACGTTCGCATCCGCCGCGCCGCCGGACGAGCCGCCAACGCCCGTCGCATCAGCGGCCAGTGCGCTCGAGTCCGTCAGCCCCGAGGCGTCCGCAGGCCCCTGCGCCGGGCCGGCAGGGGACGAGCCGCAACCGACGACCAACGCGGCGAACCAACAACATCGGCTCAACAATGTCGCTCGAGTCTGCACGTGCTGGATTCTCCTGTGCTGGTGAAACACCGCGACAGTACCGCACGCGACGACCGTTGGCGAGGCCGACGCTTGCAGTGCGACACCAGCCCCGCCCAAACGCGCGGGGTGTGCCCCACTCCCGTTCACGCTAGGATGGCTGGATGCGCAACCGAAGCATCTCCCTCCTCGTTTCCCTGTGGACTCTGTCGGCCTGCGGCGGCAACCCCGAGGTAGCGACTCCCCCCCTCGATGGGCAGGGGGGCTCGGCGGGAATGCAGGGCGATGGATCGGTCAATCCGGACGGTGCTGCGGGGGCGTCCGGCGGAGGTGGAACCATCATCATCAACGATGCGTCTGACGACACGACCGCATCGGACGCTGATCCATGCGCAGCGCTGCAGTGTCCGCAGGACCAGCACTGCGGACTCGTCGATGGCGGGGCGGCGTGCGTGCCGAACGTGTGCAGCGAGCTCGGGTGCTCCGCCACGGAGACGTGCGTGACGACGGACGGGGGTGCGTACTGCAAGGACAACACGTGCACGACCGACGTGCAGTGCAGCGCGGATCAGTACTGCAACGGGACGATCTGCGTGAAGGACGTGTGCGTCGCGGGGGCCGCTCGATGTGAAGGCGAGGCGGTGATGGCCTGTCGTTCGAACGGCGGTGGCGAAGACACGCGCTTCACGTGCGCGAGCGGCTCGGGCTACTTCGCGAGCCACTGCACGCAGGATGGGTCCAGCGCCTACTGCGGATGCGAGGACGACTGGGACTGCCCGAGCTACACGGAGTGCGACGTGGCTTCCTGCGCGGGAACCGGGCAGAAGCCCACCTGCTCGCTGCCGTCGAAACCCTTCGCGGACATGCTCCCCACGAACGAGATCACGTGGGGAGGGACGTTCGCGAGCCCGACCGCCACAGGGAGTCCGTTCCCGGACTCGACGCAGGTGGTTGCCACACCGGCGGTGGCGAATCTGGATGACGACAACGGTGACGGGCTGATCGACGAGCGGGACTTCCCGGAGATCCTGTTCGCGACGTTCTGCGGGCACGACTTCACGACCAACGGCGTGCTGCGTGCGATTCACGGGGGAGGGCCGAACAAGGGCAAGGACTTCTTCGCGGCGTGCGGGGGAACCGTGTGGCACGAGGGGGCAGATCCTGCCGCGGCCACCTGTGCGTGTGCCAACGCGGATCTGGACTCGACGGCGGGGATCGCGGTGGGGGATCTGGATGGCGATGGGGTGCCCGAGATCGTGGCGGTTCTCGAGGGGGCCGGGGCATCCGCGGGGAGCATCCGGATCTACTCGAACACGGGAGAGACGTTGGCCACGAGTCCCTCGTTCGATCACGGCGGAGCGAATCCTGCACCGTCGTTGGCGAACCTCGACCATGCGGGATTGGCCGAGATCGTCGTGGGACGATCGGTGTGGATGCTGGACAAGCCGCAAGGGGGTGCGATCCAGTTCGTGGATCGTTTCGCCGGGAGCCTGATGCACGGCAAGAACAACCAAGGGCCGGTGTCGTGCGTGGCGAACGTGCAGGGAGACGAGCGGCTGGAGCTCATCGCGGGAACGACGGTGTATCGCCTTCCGACGCCGCCGGCGGGGGTGACGAAGATCTCGCAGTGCCAGGGACCGGGAGCGACACCGGACGAGATCGCGTTCTGCGCAGGCCAGCTCATGGTCGTGTGGGATGGCCAGACGGTGAACGGTGCGACAGCGGTGCCTGCGGGGCGGCGCGAGGGGTTCTGCGCGGTGGCCGACATCCTGGGGGCCGATCAGGTGGGGGCGCCGGGACCAGGCAACCCCCTCGACGGGCAAGCGGAGGTAATCGTGATCTCCGCCGGCTGGCTGCAGGTGTTCGACGGACAGGACGGGACGCTGCGCAGAGCCGTGCAGCTCGACGCATCGGGGGGTGGGACGCCGAACGTGGACGACTTTGACGGGGACGGCTTCCCGGAGGTGAGCAGCGCGTTCTCGGCGGCGTTCGTGGTAGCGGATCTGCAGCAAGCGACGACGGGAGGGGAATGCGATGCGTGGACGGCGGCTCCTGCGGACGACAGCGTGACATGCGCGGCGGCGAACAAGGCGCGCACGCCGCCGCTGGTCAAGTGCACGCAGGATGCGGACTGCGGCGATCTGGCGAAGTTCGCATGCAACGAGCAGCTGGGGAGCTGCGTGTGCCTGCACAACGGCTGGCGACGCAAGACGCAGGACGACTCGAGCCAGGTGACCGGGTCGAGCGTGTTCGACTTCAACGGCGATGGCGCCGCGGAGGTCGTCTACAACGACGAGTGCAGGTTCCGCGTCTACGACGGACTCACGGGCGATGTCTGGGTGCGCGAACCCTCCGAGAGCCGCACTCGCATCGAGTATCCCGTTGTCGCCGACGTCGACAACGACGGCAACGCGGAGATCGTGTTTGCCACGACGACCGAGTCGGGGTTCTGCACGGAGCACCTGTCGTCGTCGTACAACGCGGGGATCGAGGTCTGGGGCGACGCGAACGACCTGTGGGTTTCGGCGCGCCGGATCTGGAACCAGCACGCCTACCACGTGACCAACGTCACCGAGAGCGGAGGGATCCCGCTGTTCGAGCCGGAGAGCTGGAAGCCCCTCAACGGTCGCCTCTACAACACCTATCGATCGAACCCCCGTTCCCAGGACGTCGCCCCCGATCTGGCCGCCATCGGCATCCAGGTCTCGTCTCCCGACGCTGCCTGCGGACAGCTCTCCTCCCTGCTCGACATCACCGTCCAGGTCACCAACCAGGGCGACCTTCGCGTCGGTCCCGGCGTGATCCTGGCCTTCCACGGAACGTGGACGAGCCCCTCCTTGCAGGAGCCGCTGTACGGCCCCGGCAGCACGCCGCTCACCGCCACGCTGCAGAACAGCCTGGAGCCTGGTGACTCGGTGCTCGTCACGGTCCACTACGACGCGGCGAACAACGCACCGAAGGTCGTCCCGAACCAGATCCGCGCGGTCGTGGACGACGGCGACAAGGAGCGAGAGTGTGTCGAGACGAACAACGAACTCACCGCCGCGGTCGATCCCGGGAGCACGATGCCCGACCTGCGCATCGACCTCGGAGTCATCAGCGCGTCAACCTGTCCCTCGCCTCAGGTCCCGACCACGGTCTTCAACGACGGGACCGAACCGGCATCGAACGTGGTCGTGCGCTACTACGCAGGGGATCCGAGCTCCGGCGGGAAGATGCTCCACGAGGAGACGATCGCCGGACCGATCGCTCCCGGGGCGAGCGCCTCGATCACGCCATCGCTCAGCGGGTTCCCGCAGGGACTCGCGATTCTCGTCTATGGCGTGGTGGATCCCGACAACGCGATCGCGGAGTGCAACGACGGCAACAACCGCGACACGGCAGCGGACAAGGTGATGTGCACGAAGCTGCAGTGAGCCGCGGTGCGCCGCGCGACCGCTCGCGATTCGGTTCCTGGCCCGACCTCCGCTGGATCTCGACGACTGCGAACAGGGAACCTCTGCTCCCGCCGAACCTCCCCCGTGCTATGACCTCCCCCGCTGGGCCGTCAACACGGAGGATCCGGTCGTGGTCGAACTCCTCAGCTTCGAGAACCTCGCGGCGCTGCTCACGCTGACCCTGCTCGAGATCGTCCTCGGCATCGACAACATCGTCTTCATTGCGGTGCTGACGGGCAAGCTGAAGCCGTCGGAGCAGCCGCGAGCGCGACGGCTCGGGCTGGCGATGGCGATGATCTCTCGGATAGCGCTGCTGCTGGCCATCAGCTGGGTCATGCACCTCAAGGCGCCGTTGTTCTCGGTGCTCGGACAGGAGTTCTCCGGACGAGATCTCATTCTGCTGGCGGGGGGGTTATTCCTGCTGGGCAAGTCGGTGCACGAGATCCATGACGCCATCGGCGAGGAAGACCACGAGGGTCCCAGGAAGGCCGCAGCCTCGGTCGCCTCCGCGGTCGCCCAGATCATGGTGCTGGACATCGTGTTCTCGCTCGACTCGGTGATCACCGCAGTCGGCATGGCCCAGCATGTCGAGGTCATGATCGCCGCGATCGTGGTGGCCGTCGGGATCATGATGCTGTTCGCCGAGCGAGTGTCCCACTTCATCGAGGATCGCCCGACGGTGAAGATGCTCGCGTTGTCGTTCCTGCTGCTGATCGGCGTGATGCTGGTGGCCGACGGGTTGGGGCGCCACATCCCGAAGGGCTACATCTACTTCGCGATGGGCTTCTCTCTGCTGGTGGAAGTGCTGAACCTGCGCGCGCGCAAGCGTCGCAAGGCGAAGACCGCTGCGGCAAAGGCATCCTGAGCGCCGCCCGAGGCGCGCGAACGACTCACCTCGCCGCGATCGGATCGATTGCGTCTTCGATCTCCGGATCGTAGGCGGGTGACAGGATGCGCTCGAGATCGAACCGCACGAACCTCCCGCGCAGGTGTGGTCCCTCGCTGACCCAGACCCGACGCGCCGTGGCATCCATCACCACCCCGTGCGTCGCGATGTCCGCGTCGATCGCGCGACGATCCCCGTCGGGAAGCGGCAGGTCATCGGCACCGCTCCGATCGCGGAGCACGTTCGCGAGGTCGGTGGGGGACACGGGTGTCGGAAGTCGAGACAGAATGCTCGCCAGTCGCAGACGGCGCGCCTTCGTGGAGGTGTTCCGGAAGATGGCCAGGTTGGCGGGATCCGCGGCCAGCGGGCCCTCGAAGTGGTTGGACAGGGAGACGTCGCGCGTCTCCGAGCGCACGTGCGCGGGCACGCCGGGAGCACGCTCGACGACGCGCGTGTCGCCCGAGGGGTCGGTGACCAGGACCATGTGCGAGACCATCGGCGGAGCGGCGGCGAGGATGGTCGCGGCCTCCGCCGTGGAGCCGGCTCTCGACAGGGCTTCGCGCACCGTGAGCAGCGCGGGCTCACCGTCGGTCACAGGGGATCGGGCGCGGGCGCCGTGCACGACGATCGAGACCCCGCGCGCGTTCATGCCGGTGACGACCCCCACGAGGCCGGGCCAGGCCACGGAGAGGAACGGAACTCTCCCCTCTTCGCGCACGACGATCACGGCCTTGCCGCGGTCGAAGACCTCGTGGGTTTCGAAGTCGAAGTTGCGGGCCAGTAGCGTGTGCCCATCCACCGCGCGCGCCCCCGAAACCACCACCGAGGAGCATCCGATGAGAGGCGAGTGCTCGTAGAAGAGGCTCACGTCGTACAGCGCGTTCAGGAACAACAGCCGCTGCCAGGTCGGCATCCGCTCCTCGAACGGATCCGGGAGGAGCGCCGTCGCTGCCGCCGCGATCTCGCGCTTGCGAGGCGCGGAGTACCGCCGATCCAGATCCCTGAACGCCCAGCGGGACACGTCGAGCACAGCCATGCGGGCGACCGGCGACGGGACCACCTCATCGAGAACCGACCAGAGCGCGGTCTCGTTCTCGATCATCTCCTCGCGCAGCAACGAAGCGTGCGCCCAACCGATCTCCTCCGGTGATCCCTCGAGTACCACCTGGAGGATGCCTCCATGGGTCTTGACGTGGGACCGGCCGAGGCGACGGACTCCCTCCGAGCGGGCAACGGCGGCGTGCGGGGGGAGATCGACGGCAGGGGGCCGCACGTGGGTACACATCAGGAGCCCCTGGCGAGCGAGCGCAAGAGCGAAGGCGATCGAGACGATCCCGCGCACGAGCCTTCGAATCCACGGCGAGGCGATCACGGGTGGGGCTGACGACCCGCGCGTCATGCGAAGTGGAACCACTGGGTCGGGTGGGCGCCGACGTGTTCGGCCAGGGAAGAAGCGGCGTGCTGAACAGCGCGATCGAGCTCGTGATCGTCTGGGCGTCTTGCCACACGAATGGCAGGTCGCAGCACCAGCTCGTAGCGAAGGAAGCCCGTGCGCCGGGAGAACACCGGGACGATCGGACAGCCGGTCAGCGCCGCGAGCTGGAACGGGCCTTCGGGGACGCGAAGCGTGCGGCCGTGGAACGGCACGCTCCTTCCGCGGATCCCCTCGGGGCTGCGGTCGAGCTGCACGGCCACGAAGCCGCCTTCGCGAAGATGCCGCAGGAGGGGAAGCGACGACAGCGGATCCTCGCCGGCATGGACGATCTCGAACCCCAGCTCGCGCCGCCACGCGTCGTGCATCGCGCCGGCCTGACCGTCGGCCTCCCGGTGCATCACGACCAGCACCTTTCGATCAGCGTAGCCGCGTCGAAGCGCGGTCACCGCGGTTTCCCACCCCGCGGTGTGCGCCGTTGCAAGGATGACTCCGGAGCCGTCGGCCGCGGCACGCTCGAGGTGTTCCGCTCCGATCACGTCCACGGTCGGCGCGTATCGATCGCGCTCGGATAGCGCCATTCCGTCGGCCAGCGAGCTGGCGAAGGAGGCGAAGGTCCGGGCAACATCCGCGTGCTCCCGAATCGCCGGACGGCTTCCGAGGATGCTGCGCAGGTTGTCGCGGACGACCTTGCGCTTGTCGGGTAGCGCGGCTGCGAAGACGACGCCGATGCCGGGCGGGCTGTAGCGCAGCCACCAGGTCGGTCCACGCGCAGCGCCGTACCAGGCGAGCTTGCGCCAGAACGACGCATCGAAGCGCAGCTTGTCTCGCAGGCCGGTGAGCATGACGACCGGATCCGTGTAGCACCGTGCCCTTCGGACTGCACGGCCGGGTGTCGAACGCGATCGGCCTCGGCGCATGCGCTCACGCGCCGGTCGCTGGGAGATGCGGTGGGCAGCAGCCCGGGCTACGCGGGCTGGGCTCGTCGCTTGAGCATCAGACCGCCTCCCGTAGCGACGAAACCCGCCTCCAGGAATGCGCGCCCCGTCTCTCCCTCGGCTGCAGGGGCGCCATCGATCGCGGCGATGAGCAGCACGGGAAGCCGCAGACGCTGCGCGTGGCGGACCAGAGCGCGAGCCATCGCTCTCGCGGCCACCGGTCCGGTCGGTCCCTCGGGCAGGAACGTGAGCAGGGAGGGATCCGAGCGAGGCATCCATCCCACCAGGCTCCCCTGCCAGAGGATCACGCGGGCGCCTGCGGTGCGCAGCGGACGCGCCAGAGACGGATCCTGGCGTTCGGGCCAGGGCAGGATGGATCCCCACGGAGAGGCGGGATCGGTGGCCGCGAGCACGATCGCGTCGGCGTCGTCATCGGGGTCGCGCACGGACCGCAAGCGCTCGTCTGCGCCTGGCAACGCGAACTGCGTACCACCGTGACCGCGAACGAAGTAGCCGCGCCGGATCGCGCCCGACTCCTCCATCGCGCGAAGCACCGGGTACACCGCGGAGAATCCCCCGGGAACGCCCTCGGCGTCGGCCACCTCCCGCACGATGATCCCGTAGCGTTCGAGCAGGCAACGCACGAGGCGGGTCGCCTTCTCCGTGGGGTCGAGCGGGGTTGACGAGGCTCGACGCAGGGACCAACGCCCCTCGGAACCCGGCAGACCGGGGGACGGAGTGCGCCTGGGATCGCGTCCGCGGCGATGTGTCTGCGCGTTGGCGCGGAGCCTGCTCCGCAGCGGCTCGAGCGTGTCGTTGGTGACCTCGCGAGCCCAGACCAGCGACCAGAGCGCATCGAGGAGCTCGCCGGGATAGCCTCCGACGTCGCGCACGATGTCGCGGAAGAACGCCGGACCTCGCTCGGCCAGCCTGTCCCGGATGGCGGCGGCCATCCCTCCCTCGGCGTGCCCCGGAGGCGGCACCGGCATTCGTTCGTCCTCCGAACAGAACAGGGCGATGCGCCCGTCACCACCCGCCAAGGCATCGATGCCGACCCATTCGATCTGACCGCTCGCACAGAGCGAATCGAGATCCCACGGCCGATAGACCGCTACCCGCGCGGGCAGGACATCCTCCTCGAGAGCGGACACCGGCAGCGCAAGCCCCTCCAGCAGACGCACCGTCTGCAACACCGCATCCTGGCCCTGTCGCGCCTCCCCGATCCCCTGCCACGCCAGAAGGAACCGCCCGAGGGCATCTGCTTCGACCGGTTCGATCTGGCTCCGCAGATGGGCCAGCGTCCGAGCGCGCAGAACCTGCAGCACCCGCGCGTCGCAGTACTCGGTCCCCTGACCATCCGACAGGAACGCCCCGTCGATCAGGCGCGACGCTGCGACGAGGTCGTCGAGAACCGACGACACAACACGCTCCGGCAGACCGAGCCGTGTCGCTGCAGAGGCTGCGGAGAACGGGCCGTGCGTGGCTGCGTAGCGCGCAACGATCCCGCGAAGCGGTCCTTCCACCGACCCGGTCAGGGCGTCGGGAAGCCCCGACGGGAGCTCCACGCCGAGACCGTCGCGCGCCCTCGCCGCATCCTCGACCGCGATCCATCGATCCTCTCCTGCGATCGCGATCGGCAACGCGCGGCCGCGCCGCGGCGTCAAGGGCGCGTTGGCAGCCAGGCGCGAGGACGGCAACTACCTGCGCTGGCTGTCCTTCAACGG
>JAKLDZ010000222.1 GCA_022703255.1 Myxococcota bacterium
AAGTATGCGGATATGAGCCGCGTGGGCATTTGGGGGCACAGCATCGGCGGCAGCATCGCCATGCGCGCGATGAGCGCGCAGCCGGAGGCGTTCACGGGACTTCGCCCCACCTCGGACCGGGCCGGAAGGAGCCATACGTCTTCACGCGTCGCGGCGTGCTCAGCGTGCTGCGATACGTCGAGCACCTGGCCTCCACCGGCGCCAAGGGGACCGCTCGAGAGCTGCTGAACCTCGCGGTGTCTCGCTACTACATCGCCCGCTGCAACACCCGCGAAGACCGGGGGGCGATGGAGAAGCTGCTGGAAGCCTCGCTCGGACAGTCGGCCGACCAGGAGCCCGGACCCGACACGGACCTCGGTGAGGGCCCGCCCGAAGAGGGAGACTTCGCATGATCGACTCCCGCGTGGCACAGCTGGAGAGGATCGCAGCCGGGCTCTGCGCGGAGTCCGACGTCGCGATCGAGGTGTCCACGGACGAGTGGGCCTGGGATCCCTCGAACCGGTCCATCCGGGTGTCGCGCGACGACTTGCACACCCTGGGCCCGGAGGCTTGTGCGGGAATCGTCGCGCACGAGGTGGGACACGCCGGGGTGTCGCGATATCTCCTGCTGCGTTCCGCGCTCGCGATCCTCATGCCGAAACCCGAGCTCATGCCGCTGTTCTTCAACGCCATCGAAGACCCGCGCGCAGAAGCGCACGTGATGCGGAAGTTCCCCGGGGTCAAACGCTGGCTCGTGGAGGCCGACAGCGCCATGGTGCCCAAGGATCCGAAGCCATATCCCCGGTTCCTGAGCTTCCTGTTCCAAGCCGCGCGAAGCGCCCACCTCGATTGGGCCCTTCTGCCCCCGAACACTCGCATCGCCCCGGAAGTCCTGGAGGCGCTGCGAATCACGGCACCCGCGCGCAGGAGGTACGCCGAGGGATTCCTCCCTCCGATCGATGACCCCGTGGCCTGTCATGCGCGCGAAGTGCAGGCGCTGCTCGAGGAGGGGACCGAGGCCTCCGCAGACCCGGACGAGTGCGCCGCAAGGGTGCTCTCCGCTCGCGCCGCGAGCCACGCTGTCTCCCGGATCCTGCCCGCCTTCGTTCACCTCTGGGGACTCGATGTCACCTACATCGCCCGCCGTCTGAGCCGCTCACGCTCGGCACGCACGCTCGCGCGGTCGGCGGTGGACAAGGGGGTTCCCGACGAGTGCCTGAGGCTGGCAACCCATCACCTCGAGTCCCCGGCCCCCGACCGCGTGCCTGGCCCCAACGCGATCCATCTCGCCGAAGACCTGCTGGTGACTGCCATCCAGGGCATGATCGCAACGAGCATGCCCTCGACCTGCGGTGGCCCAGCGAGATCTCGACGCGGACGCAGGAGAGCCGAGGTTCGGGTCCGGCCGACTCCGCCGGAAGGCGGCACCTCGGGATATCGGAGCGCCTATCGCGAAGTGAGGTCGCAGGTCGACCTGCTCTCCGAGAGGCTGGAACCGATGCTCCGGAAGCGCACACGGATGTCGGAGCGAACCGGATTCGCGACGGGCAGCCGTCTCGATCTGCGTAAGGCCATGGGCTTCGAAGCCGATCCCAGGCACTACGACGAGCTGTGGATTCGAAAGACCGTCCCGGACCGGCACCGGGCCGCCGTCACCCTGCTGGTGGATCTGAGCGGCTCGATGCGGGGCGAGAAGGCGAAGGCCGCGCTGCGCGGCACCATCGTGTTTGCCGAGACGCTCGCGCGGCTATCGATCCCGTCTGCGGTCCACGGCTTCCAGGACGTGCTGATTCCCATTCTCGGATTCGGGGAGTCGCTCGACGACGCGGCGCGTGCGCGCATCGGTGACATGCCGCTCGAGGCGTGCGCGGAGCGCCCCGGAGGAAACAACAACCCTCACTACAACGACGACGGACCGTGCCTCGCAGAGGCCGGCAGGGAGCTGCAATCGATTGCGGCGAACGATCGGGTGCTCGTAGTCATCAGCGACGGCTCGCCCGAGGGCGTCCGGTCGGGGCCGGACGACCTGAAGACCGCCGTCGAGCACCTGAGCGCGTCCAACGTGCTGCTGTTCGGAGTGGGGCTCGGGCCGGGCACGGAGCACGTCCGGAGTTTCTACCCGGCGTCGATCGCCAGCGTGCCGGTGGAGGCGTTTGCGCGAACGATGGCGGAGCTGTTGGAAGAGGTCATCGTGAGGCGGCGGCAGCTTCGACGGGTCGCTGTGCCGCAGGACGACCAAGAAGAGCAGGGAGACGAGCTCCCGGTGCCGTTCTGAGCACGAGCCGGGAGAAGCCAGACGCGGATCCGGGCGGCCCCGGGGCGCGAGCCCACCCGCCGAGAGGCGACGACGCGCAATCCAATCGTCTTCCGAACTCGATTCCCCCCCGCGACCGCAATCCGCCCCGGCTCCTCACGTCCGCTCGTCACCGCTCTCTCGCACAGCATACTGAACGTCAATCGCCCTCAACGCAGCAAGCGCTCCCTCCGCCAACGGAATCGTCCCGCCAGGCCCTTCGGGCTCCCGAACGTTGATGCGCAGGAGTGCTCCACCCAAGGCTTGCGCAACCCGCTCCGACATCATCCGCACTGTGGGAATCGCCGTCCCGGCACCGCACTCCACGACTGCCACCCTGCGACCAACCAGTGACCCCAGCCAGGTCTTCATGCGGGTCTCCTGCTCATCGGTCCTGGATTCGTCCCACCCGAAGTCCCCGAACATCAGGATATTGGGTCGCGCGAGCGCGCCGCAATTCGGGCAGACCGGCAAGTCGCCTCGAGCGCGGAATGTCTTGCCGTCGACCTCCACCGTGAACGGGTCCGCAGGGAACAGCCCCGCACCGCAGTCCGCCGTGCACTGCAGGAAGTCGATAGCGCCGTGGCACTCGGTGATGCGCATTGGGTCGAATCCAGCGCGCTGAAACTGCCCATCCACGTTCGAGGTGAAGACCCACGCGCCCAGCGGCCGCTTCGCAGCCCAACGGCGAAGGATGGCGAAGCCGTCGTGAGGATGCGTGCGGCGATAGAGCGCGAGCCGGTGTCCATAGAAGCCCCACGCGAGCCGCGGGTCCCGCTGGAACCACCCGGGCGAGGCCAGGGACACGAAGCTCAGACCGAGGTCCGCGTACGCGGGGTACGCCCGCCAGAACCCCTGGTTCCCCCGGAAGTCGGGGAGGCCAGAGTCCACACCCATGCCTGCACCGGCGGTGATGAGGAGGGCATCCGCCTGATGGATGGCTTCGGCGGCGGCTTCGTATCGGTCCTGGTCCTGACGCATCCTCTCACCCTATCCGAGATCTCAACGCTTGCGCTGCTCCGATGGATCCGGACTCTCCCCTCGTTGCGCCGACCGTTGGGGCACCCCCGCTCCCCAGGGAACCGTCGCGCCCCCATCACGATATCCCTCCCCCTCGTGGTGCTGCTATACCCGAATCACGATGAACTTCCTCTCGGAGACCACCCTCACCCGCTTGCGCGACCGGCTGCGCGAGCACGGCCAACGCCCGTCCATCATCGCGACCGCTGCCGCTGTCACCCCCGAAGCGGTCGCTCTCGCCCAGTTCGACGCCGACTTCGGCACCCTGTGCGAGGCGATGTATCTGATGATGTCCGCGGACGGCACGATCGCCAACGACGAGCGCGAGGTGCTCAAGGGCGCGCTGCGGACCCTGACGTTCGACGAGATCCGCGGCTTCCACGTGGAGGCGATGCTCGACGCCGCCGCCAAGCGGATCGCGGAGCACGGCCGCGACGCCCGACTGCGCGCCGTGGTCGAAGAGCTGCGCGAAGACCCCATGCGCGCCGAGACCGCCTTCCTCCTCGCGGCCGCCATCGCGTTCGCCGATGACGACATCGACGATCGGGAGAACGAGCTGCTCGAGCAGCTCGCGACGGACCTGGGCATCGACGAGACCCAGGCCAACGTGCTGCTCGATCAGGCGGAAGCGGACCTGAAGTCCGATCGTCCTGCGGGCTGACGCGCGCCGTTCGTTCGCGCTCCCCAGCGCGCTTGCCTCCGGGCGGGGTGTGGGCCCTGCGATTTGGCCCGTGCCGTCACCACGGTGTAGCCTTCCGGGTGGACGCACTCATTTGCCATGCAGGATCAGGTACGCGATGCCATTCGGCTGCTCATGGAGGCCATTCCCGACGCCAACGGGAAGAAGGCCGCATCGGAGCTGATCCATCAGTGCCTGAGCGCCCTGGCCGACTTCACCCGCCTCGATGACACCATCTTCGAGCACGGGCTCGAGGGGCTCTCCAGATCCGATGATCCACTCGAGAGCGCGTTGATCGACGCCTCCCTGCAGGAGGTCTTTTCGAGCGCATTCCGGGGCACGCGCAAGGTCAACCAACTGCTCGCCTCGGGAGTGTTCGCGGAGCCCGAGCCGGCCGACTCCCCCGCTGACTCCATCGTCCCCGATTCCATCCAGTTCGACATCCTCAACGCACCCGCCTCCGAGTTCCCCCTGGGCCCCGCCCCGGGCTCCGTCGCGCCCTCGTCGAAGACCCTGCGCCCGCCTCTCGCCTCCCTCAGCGACCTGGACATCGACCAGGCGTTCGAGCGCGTGAGCGTTGGAGACTCGCGCACCGACGGTACCGCGAAGTTCTCCGAGTTCCGCACCCAGGCCTCGGCCCTCGGGTTCGTGCTCGGCCGCGAGACCGTCAGCGCCGAGCAGCGCATCCAAGCCGCCTTCGCCTCCACCGAGTGGGACCGCGTCCTGCGCGAGCTCGACCACGCTCGCGAGGAGCTCTCCGAAGGACTCTTCGCCCTCGTCACCTCCACCTTCCAGCACTTCCTGGGCGACGTCGGCAGCATCGATCGCGCCGTGCTCCTGCCCGGCTACAAGACCGCACTCGACCAATCGCTGCTGATCCGCGCGGGCCTCGCCAGCCTGCGCAAGGTGGTCGCCTCCGAGAACGACTGGGTCATCCAGGACAAGGAGGTCGAGCTCGACGAGCGCAAGGAGTCTCTCGCCCGCCTGGTGGAGGAGCTCGACGGCTTCGTCCACGGCGACGTCTTCCGGTGCATGCGCTCCGCGGACCGCATCGAGCTGCAGCGATTCCTGCAGAAGGCCAGGGCGGCGGACTTCGAGGAGGCGAGGATCGCCTGCGAGGGGCTGTCCCGATACCTCGAGTCCCTCGCCCAGATCAACCAGCGGGAAGTCCTGATCGAGCACGATCAGAACGTGCTCAAGGAGATCGGGTATCTGCTCGAGGCGGCGCGTTCCGTGGTGGAGATGAGTCGCTCTCACGCGCTCAGCCTGTTGCGCGACGCGATCGCGCAGGCGCGCATGCTGGAAGGGCGGTCCGGGCCGCTCGACGAGCAGGTTGCCGAGTGGACGGAGGAGGGCGAGGAAGCGTGGCGTGAGCCGGGGCGGCTCGAGCAGATGATCGGGCGGCTCACGGAGCTCGCACGCTGAGCCTCCACGCGCGCTGTCACGCGCGAATCGCGGACGCCTGCATCGCGCTGTTGCGGGCGCCGTTGCACTCGCGCAGGAACGACGACACCTTTCCGAGCAGCTCCTTGGCGTCGCGCACGTCGTCTTCGAGCCGGTCCTGACGCTTCCCGGCCAGCTCGCCGCTGGTCCTGCTGCGCTCGATCTCCGCGTCGAGGTCCGTCTGCTGCGCTTTCGGCCCGCGTGCCAGCAGCTCTCCGATTCCATCCGTGACCCCCGCGCTCTTGACCATCGCATCGCCACCGCGCGTCCAGCTCTCCTTGGTCGCGACCAGGTTGCCCGACGCCCCCAGCACCCCGGAGCCGATCTCGCTGATGCCGCGCATCAGGCCTTCCTTGCGAATCGCGTCGGCCTTGTCCCTCATCGCGGCGACTCGGTGCTCCCCTTCCTGGCGAATCCGGGCCTCTGCCAGATCCGAGGCAGTGCGGGCAGCGTTTCTCTCCTGCCGCAGGGACTTCACCAGCATGGCCGCCATCTGCGCCACCAGATCCGCGCTGGTGGACATGGACTCGACGGGATCGGGCAGGGCGGCGATCGCCCCTGGGCCCTGACTCACCCCGTCGCTCCGGCTCCCTTGCACTTGCGCAGCCGCGACCCTCGCCCCGCCAATCGCTTCGATTCCCATGTTCACACCCTCACCGCCGAAGCGGCCATCAACGAGTTGCCTCGAATCCCGATTGCCTCTTTCAGACTCCCCATCGCCCGCTCCGCGGAGCCATCGTCACTCTCGAGGTCGTCGAGGAGACGCTGGAGCATCCGCGCGAGTCGCTCGGAGGCCAGGTGCGCCGACTCGGCATCGGCAGTCAGCTCCGTTGCCCGGGCCTCGTAGCGCGATTCCTGGATCGCGCACACGCCCCCCGCCATCGTCCCCACACCGCCAACCGACGCCGCCAATCTCGCCGTGACCTGGACGGCCGACGAGGCACTGGCCCCTTGCCCCACCGCAGCAGTTGCCCCCGCGACCCCTGCCCCGCCGCCGACGGCGTTGCCCAACGCGCCCGCAGCGTTGCTGGCCGCGCGTCCCGCCGCGCTCGCCCCCTTCGCCGCGGCGCTCTGCCCGAGCGCCTCTGCCCCGGCGCCAGAGGCTGCGCCCGCCCCGCAGGTCGTGACGACCATGCAGGCCGACGCTCCCAGCGACATCCCGGTCTCGATCCAACCCGCGACCTTGTCCGACACGCCGAGCTCCTGCAGGATCTTGGTTTCCCCCTGCAGGAAGGCCCCTGCGGACAACGCCACTCCGGCGATTGCCACCGCCGCAAGGGGCCCGGTCAACCCGCCACTGACCACGGTGGAGCCGACCGCCGCGACGACCAATCCCGCCTTTGCGAGGGTGGAGCAGGCCTTCTTCAACCCTCCCCAGAATCCCCCGGAGTCCCGCGCCTTGGCGGCCTCCTGCAGCCGCTTCAGCTCCTCGGCGATGGCGGCTTTTCGCTCTCTCTGACTGGCCGCCGCGCGGGCGAACGCCGACGTCTTCCCGGCCTGCCTGTCTGCCGCCATCAACGCATACATGCCGAGCATCGCGTCGCCCCCGATCTCCGCCGGACTCGGCAGCAGCGACGCCCCGCCCTCTGCACTTCCGGGGACGTTCGTCACGCCGCCCGCCTGTACGCCCATCGCCCCGCTCACCCTTCCGATCGATACCGCCACAGCGCTCATGACACACACTCGCTCTCCGCCGCTACAAGGCCCCTCGTCGTCTCGTCGTCGCTCTGCTCCGCAATCTCGAGCAGCTCGTCCCACCACGCGTCCGCCTCGTCGTCGCGCCCCAGCTCGCGCAGCAGACGCACTCTCGCGAGGCGGCACCGCGCGGCAGGCGCCGCGGCGACCGTCCCGGCGCCGTACATCTCGAGCGCGATGAGCGCCTGTCCGGCCTTCTGGTGACAATCGCCGAGGGCGAGCCACCCGCGCTCGTCGGTGGGCGACGCCGTGAGCATCAGCCGGAACACGGCCGCTGCGTCGGCCCACCTCTCGCGGGCGTGCAGCAGGTGCCCCGCCGCGTAGATCGCCTCCACCACCTCCGCCCCCGTCTCCACCGCTGGCTGCAAAGGATTCATGGCTTCCTCAGATATTCTTGACGATGGACATGTTGCCCTGGTCGATCTTCGACATGATCCCCGTGGTGATCTGCAGTGCACTCGCGCGCTGCGACATCAGCGACTGCACCTCGATCATCCTGATCTCGGACGCCTGATTGAGGTCCGACTGCAGGTTCTTGATGCACGTCGTCATCTGCTGCGCCTTGTCGTTGCTCAGCAGATCCACGATCTCGTTCTTGAGTTCCGGCATGGTCATGTTGGTCGAGAAGAACTGCTGATTCGCTCCCAGCCCCTCGATCTGCTTGGATCGGTCCCACACCGGACACAGACCTCCCCAGGTTCCGTCGAGCTCCGCCTGGAGCGTCTCGCGCAGCGCGTCCCCCTCCGGAAGCGAGTCAATCGCCTCCTGGTAGGCCGCCCGGATCTGATCCCTTCCCGCCTCGCCCTTCGACAGCGCCGTCTCGATGTCCCCGAGCAGCTTCTTGCGCGCAATCGTGTCCCGCTGCCCGTCGAGCAGCCGCCGAATGTCCCCGTCGAGCGATCGCAGCTCCTTCTCCACGTACGCCAGCAGCGTCTCCGGAGTCAGGTACGTGAACTCCCCCGGCTGCGTGAGCGCTGACACAGCGCCGTCGATCGATCCCGTGTACTGCAGCGGCAACGTGTTCGTCGTCTCAATCGTATTCATGATCATCATCCTTTCTCGTTCGTTGAATCCTCAGCACCGCGTCGCGCACACCGGCGCAGCCGCCCCCGGCCTGCGCACCTCGCACGCCTCGTGGATCTCCTCCAGCGCCGCGCCGGGTACCCCCAACGTCACCGGCCCCAGCTCCCTCACCCCCCGCAACGCCTCTCCGAGCGCCGCGTCCTGCAGGCGCATCTGCTCTTCGATTCGATCGATCCAGCTCCGCTGACAGTCGCTGGCGGATGGGTTCCCCGCGTGCATGTCGTGCTCCTTGGTTCGGGGGACGGTCTCTGCCGTCCACGCCCGTCCCATCGGACACACGCGCTCGCCGGTTGCGGATTATTTTCGGGAGGAGGTCAGTAGACGTTCGGCGGGGCCACGCACACGGCGACCTCGAGCAGGATGTAGAGCAGCGCCTTCTCCTGCGGCAGAAGCTCCGTCTCCGAACCCTTGTCCGCCTCCGTGTGGTAGGTGCTGAACAGCACGCGGCCGCACGATCGCTCGAAGCTCACCGTCGACGGCCCCATGCCCTCCACCCAGACCTTCGGCGTCACCGTCACCGGGTTGCCGTCCATGTCCTCGGTCGCCACCGGATGAACTCCCGTGATCGTCGTCCAGTTGGCTTCGACGTTCCAGTTCGAGATGCTCATCGCCGTCAGCCAGTCCTGCAGCCCCTGGTCCTTGACGTCCGCGGGCGCGTCCCATGATCCGTGCTGGCACGCCGATCCGATGGTGTCGGTCTCGCCCTGCCACGAGATGTAGTCCGGGAAGAGCTGCCGCACGAACTCGTAGCTGAAGTCCGTCACGTATAGCTTCCCGCCCTTCGCCACCCAGCTTCGCAGGTTGTCCCGAACCTCCCCGGTCGTGGCCAGCGAGCCCGTGCACCACTCTTGCTCACCCGTGTTGCCGTCACACGGGAAGAAGATGATGTTGTACCCGTCGAGCGCCTGCTGGTTCTTCAGGAACACCGACGGCTGCTTCGGATCGCTGAAGTTGAGCGGGTTGTCCGGCTGGTAGTAGTCGAACCCCGCCGTCGCGTAGTCCACCTTGATCCCGCCCAGCGCAGTCTTCCCCGTGATCTTCGCCAGCCCCAGCTTCGCCAGCGACACGTCGATCCGATCCCACGCTCCAGGCACGATCGCCATCTTCGGAATGTCGTCGCCGTTCGCCTTGTCCATCCGCCCCGGCAACGTCGTCAGCTCCAGCGGCACGTCCTGCTCCCCTTCCTCGATGACCTCGAGGGAGCGAACCCTGCGGAACTGCCCCTTCTGCACCACCAGCTTCACGTTGCCCGTCTTCCACGTCGGCA